>JBILIM010000142.1:0-5189 GCA_044349985.1 Crocinitomicaceae bacterium | reverse complement strand
TTCTGAATCGATCTAAAATGGCAAATCGCTCCGCTTGATCCATTCCACCATGAAGCGCTTCTGATTTGAGCATAACCCGATCCATTGCTGCAACTACGCGCTCAACACGAACCTTCGTTCTCACAAAAACAATGAACTTCAACTCTTCATATTCCTTGAGAACGTTTTCCAGAAAAAATCGTTTATCATCCATTTTCACAAATGCAACGGCATGATTTACATTTTTTGCAACTGGATTTTTAGGAGAAACCTGAATTCTTATGGCGTTTCTCACAACATCATAAGCCAATGATTTTATTTTTTTTGAAATGGTTGCCGTAAAAAACAACGTTTGCCTGTGTTTTGGGATTTTTTTTAGAATGTCAACAATATCTTTATGAAAACCCAAATCCAACATTAAATCAGCTTCATCTAAAATAAGCGTTTGCAATTGTGTAACATCGATAAAGCCTTGACTAATTAAATCGAACATTCTTCCTGGGGTAGCGATTAAAACATCTACACCTTTTTTCAACGATTTAATCTGCTCTTCCTGTTCCGTACCACCGTATATTCCTAGAATTTTTACGCTAGAAGATTTCCCAATAGTTTTGAAAACATCTGTGATTTGATTAGCCAGTTCTCTGGTTGGCACCATTACCAGACATCTAACACCTTTGATACGTGATTTCGATACAATTAACTTGTGCAAAACGGGTATTGCAAACGCTGCCGTTTTACCTGTTCCCGTTTGCGCAACGCCCATTACATCTTCGCCATTGAGAATGTGAGAAATCGATTTAAACTGAATATCTGTAGGTTTCTTATACCCAAGAATCTTAAGTTGTTCTTTGATTAAAGGAGATATAGAATAATCGTCGAATTTCATGTAATCCTTTCTTGCTAAAAAAAGGGGCTTCCAATTGGTGCCCCTTGTATTTTTATTTAAATCTTAAGTTCTTTTCGTTATTCCTCACTTGGCACCAAAATACGTCCACAGTGTTCACATACCAAAACCTTTTTCTTGGATTGAATATCTAATTGTCTCTGAGGCGGTATTTTATTAAAACAACCACCGCAAGAATCTCTATCGACCGGAACAACCGCTAAACCGTTTTTAGCGTTCGTTCGAAGTCTGTTGTAAGCGAAAACTAAGCGATCGTCGATTTTCTTTTTTGCATCTTCAGACTTCTTAATCAAATCTTCTTCTTCTTTTTGCGTCTCTCCAACAATCTCTTGCAACTCATCTTTTTTGGTTTTCAAGTCAGAAGCACGAAATTCAAAGCGATCCTTCGCTTCAGTCAACATTTCCTGCTTGTTGGTGATTTTCAACTTAGCCTCTTTACTCTTCTTGTCGTGAAGTTTTATTTCAAGTTCCTGGAATTCAATCTCTTTTGCTAAAGATTCAAATTCTCGATTGTTACGAACGTTATTCTGTTGTTCTTTGTATTTAGCAATAGCAGTTTCTGCGTCTTTGGTTGCATTCTTCCTGTCTAAAATTTCAGTTTCCAAATCCTTTATTTCTTCTTGGATTTTCGCGATTCTTGTCTCCAAACCCTCAAGTTCGTCTTCTAAATCTTGTACCTCTAAAGGAAGTTCCCCACGAATTGTTCGAATTCTATCAATTTCAGAATCAATCTTTTGCAAATCGTAAAGCGCATCCAATTTGTCTGCTACGGAAACTTCTTTTTTTGTTGCAGTTGCTGCCATGTTTCAAAAATAATTTATCGGATTTGTATTTATTCCAGTTAAATGAACCGCAAAGGTAGTAAATTTTTTCTTTATCAATTCAATAATCAAATGTGAGGTAAATTGTTCACCTTCATAATGACCAATATCCGCAATCAAAATTTGATTTTCAGCATCAAAAAATTCATGATACTTGAAATCTGAAGTGATATAAATATCCGCATTTTTTCGCTTTGCCATGGGCAACAAAAAAGAACCCGATCCCCCGCAAAACGCGACGGTTTTTATCATTCTACCCGTGAGCTTCGTATGACGAATGGTCTTACATCCGAATACAGCTTTAATATGCGCTAAAAACGATTCTTCATCAACAGCATCAACCAATTCACCAATCATTCCAGCACCTTCGGTTTGGTTATGATTCACTAAGGGTAGCAAATTGTATGCGACCTCTTCATATGGATGAGTGGTAAACAATGCCGCTAAAACCTTATTTTTAAGATGTATACTAAAAATAAATTCCGCTTTAACCTCTTCAACTTCAGACAATTTATCTATTTCTCCAACAACAGGATTTGCACCTTGTTTAGGCTTAAAAGTACCTTTGCCTTCAGAGTAAAAGCCACATTCTTGATAATTTCCGATATTCCCTGCGCCAGCTGCAAAAAGAGCACTGTTTAATTTCTCCAAACTATCGCTTGGTACAAACACTTCTAATTTTAAAATTACATTTTCTTTCGGCTCAAGAATTTGAAGATTTTGCAAGCCTATGCGTTCTCCGATTTCAGCATTCACGCCATTTAAGGCATTATCCAAATTCGTATGCACGGAAATAAGGTTAATTTCATTTTTGATACATGTAATAAGCGCGCGCTCCACATAGTTCTTTCCGGTTAAGGACTTTAAACCTTTAAAAATCAATGGGTGATGAGAAACAATTAAATTGCACCCCAACCTTACAGCATCATGCACCACTTCATCCGTACAATCTAAACACACCAAAACACCCTTAACCTCAGCATTAAGATTACCTACTAATAAACCTGAATTGTCGTAATCTTCCTGACTACTAAACGGAGCTATTTCCTCAAAATAGGATAAAATATCATTGACCAATACCATATTAAATAAATCGTGTTAGACCAAATGAAACGCCAAGTGCTTTTCCTTTATGTATGTATGCATCCTTGGAATCAAATGTTGAATTCAACTGAAGGCGGTACTCAGGAGACACAAATATTGACCATCTTTCTTGCAATTTCATAGATACTCCTATGTTGAAAACGGTATTTAAAACGAACGAAACAGGGGCATAACCTTCCTTAACCTTTACCAATTCACGCTCTTTTGACCCAGAGTTTGTTGTCCAATTGATATCTTTTTTATAACCTAAAAACATTTGGGGAAGCACACCTAATCCAGCATAGAAATTGATTGATTTCCCATAGTTAAAAACTAATTTTATTGGCATTCCAATATAAGAATACGTTGTTTCATAGGCATAGGTGGAATCCCCTTGATTGAACGCATAACTTTCACCATTTCTCAAAAACGATATACCTCCATCCCAACTCAAATAGGAGTTAAGTTTATTTGAAAGCCCAATTCCAAATGACCACGTGTTAAGTGCCATTTCATTTTTAAAAGCTCCCAACGAATCGCCATAAGGAAACGTATTCTCTGATAACCTGCGATTTGTTGAAGACCAATTGGCCATAAAATGGATTGAGGTACTCCCATCTAATGCCTTTTTTATTTTTTCCGGCTTTTCTTCAAGATCCGATTCACTCCCTACAACGACTTGGGAGTTGCAATCCAATCCAAATACTAAAAAAGCCAATACAAGGCTGGATTTTAAATATTCTTTCATTTTTTAATGTGTTTTGGTCATGTCGTTATCTACACAAATAATAAAGTCAGCTTTTCCAAGATGTTCTTTTTCCAACTTATCGGTATCCTCCTGACTAACAGTTGATATGGTTGAATACGAAATATCAGGATTTTGTTGCAAAAGATACCAAACGATCCCTTGATAAAAATCAGAATGATAAGCTCCGTTAAAGTGCAAAAACACCTCATCGCTATTCCAATTTATCAAAAGGAAATGAGCCATTGTAGCGTCCTTAATGGCTTGCGCTTCCACAAAATTAATGGCCGACCCCATGTGAGAGCCCATTTCCAATAGTGCAGCGTATTGAGACAATGTCGTATCGACAGTAAAATCCAATGGTGCCATGTAGGATTTCTCCAATTCTGAGAGCGAATCTAATGAAGTTCTGCCCTTTTTAAATAACTTCGAAGCGTATACCCTTGGTATGTTTGATGCCAAACAAAAAATCGAATTAAATTTAGCAAATTCAATGATTGGTTTATAATCAGTGGGATAATTCAACCACATCCTGCAACTGTCTTCGAAAACCTTTTCATCCAAAGTACCATTAAGGTAGGTGTTTAGCAACAATTGCTGATCTTGCTCGAACATTTCAAAGCCAAGCTTGAGTTTACCTCCATGCGCATCAAACAAATACTTCGTGATTTCAAGTTCCATCCAATGGCTGATTGGATTATCATGAAATTCTCCAAAGAAAATGAAGGATTCCTCAAGTAAATCCGTCTTCATTTTATTAAACCCCACCTTTTTACCTTTGGCATTGTATATCACAAATGCCTCTTTTTGACCATAGGAAACAACTTGAATGACCGTAAAAAAAATGATGAGTGCTTGTTTAAACGACATACTGAACGTTTTGATTAAGTTGCAATATTATTAAACTTCAGAAAATAAATTCCTAATTTTAACCTATTCTATGGATATATTTGTAAACAAATTTTCCGTTACCAAAACAATTTGTCTTCGTTTGGGCATAGTACTTTTAATGCTAAGCCTTACAAGGATAATTTTTTATTTGTTCAACATTGAAAGTTTTCCTGAAGCCGGTGTTTGGGATTTCATTTTGGGAATTTTCTTTGACATTATTACTGTTTGTCTTCTATTTCTTCCATTTGTAATAATCGGCTTAATGCCATTGACTAAAATTTTAAAATGGAAGAATATTTTTTTGAAATCTTATTTTCACCTACTCAACAGTTCAATGTTGGCTTTAAATCTTATGGACATTGAATATTTCGAGTATACGAACAAAAGGTCTACGTTTGATTTGTTCTCCATTTTAGCAGCAGGCGAAGATTTCAATCAATTATTCACAACTTTTTTAAGTCAGTTTTGGTATATTATTTTCATTTTTCTAATTCTCATCGCAGTTTCAGAATGGCTTTACCGGAAGACAAACTTCATCAAAAACGAATCCTACAACTGGAAAAAGAGTCTCATTAATTTTTCGATATTTGTTCCGTTATTAATTATTTTGGCCCGTGGAGGGATGCAACTTAAGCCAATCGGACCTATCGAAGCTGCGCGATTCGGAAATCCGCAAAACACGGCACTCGTTCTAAACACCACATTTACCATGATCAAATCGTTTGGGAAGGAACAACTGGAATTGAAAAACTATTTTGATGAA
>JBILIM010000140.1:0-5204 GCA_044349985.1 Crocinitomicaceae bacterium | reverse complement strand
ATTTTATCCCCCGTCAACGCTTTTAAATACTTCTCCTGGCTCGGTACCAAGGTATAAAACACTAGGTTGGCTTTCACATTGATCGATACAATATACGTTGGTTTGATCTGAACCCTGATTGCCATTACCTGTTGTGGTATGAAGCGGACCAACAACGGACCAATTGGATGATTTGTTTAAGGATTGTTGGGAATTGTATGCATTGTAGAAAACATCTAATTCTTCTTGAGAATACTGTTTTACCGATCCATCCACATTGATTCGGTCAGCAATAGATTTTCTCCAACGTTTATAATATTGAGTGTGAAATGATTTTACATAGGTATGGCTAGCGTAATAGTTATGGTATAAAGAGTCAACCTTATATACATTCGGATTTTCACTATACATCTCCTTTATCCATTCTGGTGAAAGAATAATCTCACTTGTTGAAGGTTTATAAAACTGTTGAGCCCAGAAATTTGTTATAAAAAAAGTTATTCCGATAAAACTTATCAAAGACCTGATTTGCATTTAAGTAAATTTTAATATCAAACGAATTTATAAATTTATTTCATCGACAGGGGATAACTTTATTAATTTCACAATTCATAAAGCATCTTCACATATGAAATGTATTATCAGTATTTTTCTAATTCTATTTTATTCCGGAATTACATTTTCTCAAATTGTAGATGTCAAAAAATATACGTTAACCATCTATTTAGGAGATGAAACGAATGAGATCACCGTTGCTGAGAAAATAAATTTCGAAGTTTTACAAAGTGGGATTGATCCTGTATTCGAGTTGGTACAACTGAAAAATAATGGTACAGGCATGAAGGTAGATTCCATTCTCCAACAAGGGGGGATTCTTGATTTTAACCATAAAAACGATTCAATACATATTGCCATAAAAAGTTTTGAAACCAATCAAGAACTCACTATTTATTACCACGGAATACCACAAGATGGATTGATAATCGGTCAAAATAAATACGGTGAACGTACGTTTTTTGGTGACAATTGGCCAAATAGGGCGCACCATTGGATTGCTTGTATTGATCATCCTTCAGATAAAGCCCAAATAGAGTTCTTTGTATCTGCACCCAAAAAGTATGAGGTCATAGCCAATGGAGAATTTGTTTCTATTGATTCCTCAAATCAAACCAATAATACATACCATTACAATTCAAAAATTGAACTACCTACAAAGGTCATGGTAATTGGTGTTGCCGATTTTAAAATGAGACAATTTGAATCTGTTGGAAATATTCCAGTATCAGGTTGGGTTTATAAAAATCAAGCATCAAAAGCACTCTATGATTTGGAAATCGCTCCAGATGTTTTAGAATTTTTCATTAATTACATCGGCTCATATCCTTATGAAAAATTGGCAAATGTTCAATCAACTACGCGCTACGGTGGTATGGAAAACGCAGGCTGTATTTTTTACGATGAGGATGCATTGAATGGTAACAGATCAAGTGAGTCGTTAATTGCTCATGAAATTGCCCATCAATGGTTCGGAAATTCAGCAACCGAAGAAGATTGGGAACATATTTGGCTAAGTGAAGGTTTTGCTACCTATTTTGCGAATCTCTATTTAGAAAACACCAAGGGTGAAAAAACATTTCAAAACCAAATGGAGAGCGATAGGCAACGCGTTCTTAGTTTTAATAAAAATTTCAAAACCCCTCTGGTTGATCAAAACTATAAAGATTTGGAAGACTTATTGAATCCAAATTCGTATCAAAAAGGTGCTTGGGTTCTTCATATGGTACGATATCAAATAGGAGATTCTCTTTTTAAAGAATCGATCAGAAAATATTACAGCGATTTCAAATTAGGAAATGCCAATACTAAAGATTTACAGACGGTAATAGAACAGGTTACAGGGTACGATTGGACTGAATTTTTCAACCAGTGGGTGTATTCAGAAGGACATCCCAAAATTCGAGTAGAAGCAAAAATTAGCAATTCGAAAATTCTTTTTGATTTAAAACAAAATGGTAAAAAGTTCGATTTTCCATTAACAATCAAACTTAATTTAATAAACGGTGAAACAGAATTTGTGGAATTAAATGTTTCAGAAATCAAACAAAGTTTTTCTTTTCCAACGAATGCAAAGGTTAAGAATTACGTGATAGATCCGAACATTAACCTTTTATTTGAACTTGAAAAATAGTTTTACTATCAAATTTGTATTTTCGATAAAATTTCAACTATGAAACGACTACTAGCTTTGATTATCCTTTCTTTTTCTTTGAATTGGGTAAATGCGCAATGTAACGTTATACATGTTACAACAACAGGTTCTTCAACAGGTATTGGAACTCAAACAGATCCCGTTAATTTAGCCACTGCCTTTTTAAATGCAGCTCAAGGAGATATCATTCGCATAGCTAGTGGAAATTATTCCATTAACAATGCGTTAAATATTCCAGCCAATAATGTCATAATTGAAGGTGGATTCATTGCTGCTCAAAATTGGAAGAAATCCAGTTTAGTTGGGCAAACAACAATTACAAGAACAGCGTCAAATAATGAAGGATTAACGAATCAACAGCGATTGGTAGCTATCTATGGAAATACTAAGTCGGGATTTGAATTTCACGATATTACCATTACTACCGCTAATGCCACGGGAAATGGAACGTCCAATTATGGGGTGCATTTGTCTAATTGTTCCAATTATAAATTTGTGAGATGCAGGATTCAAGTAGGAAATGCATCGGCGGGTGTAAATGGTGTTGTAGGTTCTAATGGTGCGAGTGGTTCAGCAGGTTTTGGCGGCGGCGGCGGATCGATAGATAATGAATGTGCAGGTGCCGTGGGTGGAACCGGTGGATCTGGGGCCGGTGCAGGAGGCGGAACTTCTGTAATTGGAGGGACAAATCCAGGTGGTTGTGCGCAGGCTGGAGGTGCAGGAATTAACGGAAATACGAGTGCAAATTTAAGAGCGGGAGGATCTGGAGGATCAGGAGGCTCCGGCGGAGAAGAGCAAAATAATGGAGGTTCAGGGGGTCTGGGAGGAGGAGTTAATGGAGGTGCTGGTCAAACTGGAGCTGGCTCAGGAGGTACATGGGGAAATCCTGGAAATTCAGGGGGTAATGGTGCTAACGGTTCCATTGGTAGCAATGGTGTTGTTGGCACGAATGGATTACCTGGAACGGTAGGTCTATATTATGTGCCTACCCAAGCTGGAACCGGAACTGATGGTTCTGGTGGAAAAGGCGGTTGTGGCGGCGGTGGCGGCGGCGGTCAATATTGTTTGTTTTGTGTTGATGGATCGGGTAATGGCGGCGGCGGCGGCGGTGGCGGCGGCCAAGGTGGTACAGGAGGCACTGGTGGCTTTGGGGGAGGCAGCTCCTTTGGTTTGTATATTTTTAATAACGGCGCGAATGGTGAAATTATTGATTGTCAAATTACTGCAGGTAATGGCGGTAACGGTGGGGCAGGAGGTACTGGTGGAACAGGTGGCGTTGGTGGATCTGGAGGATTAGGTGGATCAGTTGGTACGAATGAAATCGGTAAAGGTGGGAATGGCGGTTCAGGTGGCTCAGGAGGAAATGGAGGAACTGGTGGATCTGGTAGCGTAGGTATTTCTACTGCAATTCAGTTTGTAAGTGGAACTCCATTGGTCTCTTCAGTTGGAAACTTTAATTTAACAGCTCAACCTGAAATTCTTGTTGACTATGCAACATGTTCCAATTCCAATATTTCATTTTCAGCTACAGGTGTTCCTTCGGGTTCAGCCTCTTGGAATTTTGGAGCAAATGCAACAGCTCAATTTTCACAACAGAATCCTGCTATTGCTATGTTTAGTTCAACGGGGAATTTTAACATCTCACAATCTGCAAATGTTTATTCACAATTTGTTATTTTGAATTGTCAAGGTTTCTATCAATCGGTTGCAACATCCGTTTGTGCCGGAGATTCTGTAATTGTTGGAAACAACACGTATACTGCTTCAGGGATTTATTCCGATGTATTTGCTTCACTTACAGGTTGCGATTCTACAATTGTTACGAATTTAACGGTTATGCCTTTGTTAGAATCTGCATTCGCAGCAACAGCATGCGATTTGTACAACTGGAATGGTATTGATTATACGCAATCCGGTGCATTCACCCAAGTTTTACTTGGTTCAATGGGATGTGATAGCACGGTTACGCTTAATCTAACGATTAACAATAGTTTTCAAGGAAGTCCGCAGAATATTAACATCTGTATCGGCGATTCCCTAGTTGTTGGAAATAATAGTTATTTCAATTCCGGATTTTACACTGATGTTCTTCAGGGACAGAATGGATGCGATTCAACAGTAATTACAAATTTGACCGTCCTACCTGAATTGACCAGTACTTTTTCAGAAACTGCTTGTAACAGCTATAACTGGAATGGGCAGGTATACAGCCAATCAGGTAACTATACGCAAATCTTCCAAGCATCCTCTGGCTGCGACAGTACGGTCGCCTTAACACTAACGATAAACACGATTGCCTCATCGATATCGCAAAATGGCATTAGTTTAACAGCGAATCCTTCCGGGGCACAATACCAATGGATTGATTGCGGCAATCCTGATAATGTTTTACAAAATGCAAATGGACAAAATTATGTGGCTCAGGTAAATGGCAATTATGCTGTAATTGTTTCGGATTTGAATTGCTCAGATACTTCAGATTGTGTATTGGTATCTAATGTCGGATTTGATCAAATTAATCATGGTTTAGAGGTATTACATGTGTATCCGAATCCGTTTGATAATTTATTCTTTATTGATTTTAAAGGCATTCCGGGGGATAAATCCATTAAAATTTACGATGTTTTTGGCAAATTATGCCTTAATAAAGATGTTCAAAGTAGTGAATTAGAAAAGATCTATTTTGATGGAGGCTCAGGAATTTACTTTGTTGAAATAATGGCAAATGGGCACAAAGAGATGGTCAAGATTTTAAAATCAAATTGATTTAGAATTCAATTTTAATTTGTGTTCCGGCTGAGGAAGATTTTATGGTCAACGTTGCATCAATTTGTTCACATAATCCATTTATAAAATCAAAGCCAAGACCTTTTTTATCATAATTTTCGGGTAATCCAGGACCGTTGTCTTTAATCTCTATTTGCGTAGTATGTAATTCGGTTTGATGAGCAGAAATATGAATTGAATTTGGTTTAGAGTCCTTAAAAGCATGCTTATAACAATTGACAATAACCTC
>JBILIM010000138.1:0-5241 GCA_044349985.1 Crocinitomicaceae bacterium | reverse complement strand
TTTAAATCCGCTTCATTCTCCGCAACAAGTGTATATTCCATCTCCATTGCGTTTGAGACGTTTTTAATTTTGACTTTCGATAAAATGAAAACTTTAGAATTGTCTATATTGGTATTATCAAATACACGAGCATTCGCAACAATAGCCTCCAATTTAGAAATCTTCATTTCAAGAATACCCTGAGCTTCTTTTGCAGCATCGTACTCGGCATTTTCAGACAAATCTCCTTTATCTCTTGCCTCAGCTATTTGATTTGATATTGAAGGACGTTGCACCATTTTCATTTCATGCAATTCATCCTTAAGTTTTTTTAATCCTTCTTCTGTATAATAAGTAATTTGAGACATACCTACTGTTTTGATTCCGTTAATAACAAAAACAAGAGAGCCCAAAGGACTCTCTTGAAATACAAATATAAAAAACTAAATAATTATTTCAAATTGATTGTAGCACCAATGGTATGAATGATACCGAATACACCTGCAAATCGGGTGGTATATTCAATTCCCAAGGCGCTTTTATTTTCTCCTACAATTGCGTCTACTGAAAATCCTGCAGTTGGACCAACCAATGCATTTGATCTGTTCTCTGCTGAAAGCAAATTCTTTTCATATACGTAACCGGCTCTTAGATTAAATGCCACCTTCTCAGCAGTCATTGCATAATCCAAACCAATTCGGTATTGGTCATTCGAAAATGAATTAGCGGTAAAACCAAGTGCAAGATTTAATTTATTGTTTTCATTGAAGATAAAATCATAAGAACCTCCTATTGATAATAATGAAGGTAATTCAAAGGTCGCTGAACGTTGCTCGAGTGTCCCCACAAACTCAGTTGAAATATACTGTATCTGTTGGGCCAAACCGTCGCCTTTATAACGCATTACTGGACCCACATTTTTAAGGGCGATACCAAATTTAATTTGATCTCTTTCACCTGTTACGTATCTAATACCAGCATCAAGAGCAATACCGTTTGCTTTCAGATTTGATATACTTTCTGAAATAACTTTGAAGTTAATTCCTGCATAGATGTTTGAAGAAAAGGATCTAGCGTAACCTACATTAAAAATATTTGCTCTTGGCGAGAAAAAACCTATGTTACCCTCAGGATTAGCTACAGTTGTAATTGGGATATCACCGAAGTTCATTGACTGAACACTAACACTGATTACATCCGTTTCAGAAACCCTTTGCGCCAAACCAGCACTATTGAATGAAATTCCAGCATTACCCATCCAATTGCTATAATTGAATTTAATTTGGGTTTTGTCCGTGAAAGCCAAACCTGCAATATTGACAAAAGATGCTTCTAGGCCATTGACTGAAGCAATTCCAGCGTCACCGGTTGCCGAACTTCTAGCCCAAGGATTTATAAGCAATTGGGCTGCACCAGAGGAACCAACGCGATCTTCATTTCCTGCATTTGCAAATACAGAAACGATTAATCCTGATGTGAAAAGTAAATTCTTCAAGCTATACATTTTATTTTTCATTTCAATCTCTTTTTAACCAAACTAAATACCTTGTAAGTCCACTTGTCGCATTCCACCAAAGAACTTAAGCACGACCTCCCCTACTTCTGGAACATCTACATGTATGAGGTAAACTCCTCCTGCTACAGGTATTCCTTTAGCATTATTCAAATCCCAGTCTAAAGAAGTCACTTCACTATCCTTTTTAAAGGATCTAACCAATTTACCGTTAACAGTATAAATGTTCACAGTACATCTTTCAGGTAAGTTGGTAATTTTAACTCTGGTATCTAATCGATTTCTCTCGTATTCTGAAAATGCATAATACGGATTTGGTACAACATTAATCATTTTCAAAGCTTCAGCTAATTGATCTGGGCTGTCTTTAACCGTGTAGATGTCGTCCATTGTCCAAGAATACATAGGCGCACCCGCGTTTTCTCCTGAACCTACATAATTCTTGTATTCTTTATTGATTCTCAACCTGATTTTAACATCTGTTGAATTTACAATTTGATCTTCTCTTAGTAAAGGATATGCTATCCATGACAAACTTCCATACAACTCACGCTTAGCAGTACTGCTGTTGTTATCAACAATATCCTTCAATTTTGCGTAAGCTTCATTTGCATTCGACTCACCAACAGTAGGAATATAAGCAGGGAAATCATAACCCGAAGAGAAATTATTTATTGTTTTTTGGTTGTAACTGAATACATATATTGGATGCATTCCACCCATTAATGGATTTCCGACACCGTCCACAATGCGATCCGTTGGGTTCCAAATCATATCTGCACCATTTTCTGCGCCCAAGAATGAATTTTCACCAAAAGCCATATACAATCGAGCACCTGATTCCAAATCCACCGCATAACCAGGGAACCAGCCCATACCAGTTGTTCCACTTCCATCAGGATTGCCTTCTTTATCAACACTTGGACTTTCACGCAATGCTCCAGGTTCGGCACCACCAACATTTAAGTTCGCAGTTCTACCCAATTCAATCACAGGACATCTTGTCCATTTTGACTTATCAGAAGTAATCACGATATCAACACTTGGCAAGAAACTAATTGAAGCATTATTCTTAGAAGAACCAGGACTTGTTAGTTTATAGTATGCCATAGGCATAAAATCAGCTTGATATCCAACCAATCTATGAGGTGCTACTCCACCTGACAATATTTTCGCAAACTTCTTATCGTCATCTTGACCAGATTCGTCTTTATAATTACAAGGATTCAAATACGGTAATTCATCTGGTAAACAATCATCAGGATCTACCGGCGAATAATCACCTGAACGTACCCAATTGGTAGGGAAAAATGCATCATTATCTTCAATAAAAGACAACCAACGTTTCGATGAATCTTCAAAATCAATAGTAGCTTCTATCATATCCGTAACTTTTACAGATTGGTTACCTGCTTCACCGAAATACTTATTTTGATAAATCTGTACAGAAATACCCCATTCCGGAATCAATTGTTCGTTATCAACTGCAATTGTTTGCTCGGAAGTCACAGAATCTTCAAGAACTCCGTTCCTGTAATGGTATATCACCCAGCTAGCCGTATCAGCTGCATTGGTATTGCTAACAGAATAATCACGGAACTTACACTCAAAATATCCGTCCACTAAATTCAATGGATCAACAACCTTTACGTTAATAGGTCCAAAACCTTGCTCATAAACAGGATTCTCAACAACACCACTAGTTAAAACATTGGCTAATGTTGTAGAATCAAATTCTAAAGAACGATTACCATTTCCATAACCATCTAGACGTGTAATCTTTGGAGAAGAACCGTATTCAATTCGTTGATCTGTTCCATCGGATTCTGGAATTGGATTGTGTGGAACAGCTGGTATTGCAACTATAGCAGTTCCATCAAAATTCAAACGCGAAGAAATATAAGGGATTTTTTGACCGTCAAGAGATAAAGGATCATTAGGATTGTATTTCTTGAATTCGTTGTGTGCGTATGCAACAGCAATATAGTAGTACGTTTTATGATTAACCAAAGTTCTATTACCGGTTGCGAACGCATCTTCAGTTAATCTAAATGAATGTTTGATTCCTGAATTTTCACCATCAACTTTCTTAGTTGGAATTGAATATCCTAATGCTTCATCGAATTCAAAATTCACAATTTCTTCGATGTTATTTTTAAGGTCACATTGCGCTACCAATCTTGCTTTGCTCGGATCAGCTATATCCGCAACTGAAACCTCATCATTTTTCAATTGGAAAATTTGATATCCTTCAAATCGATAGAATCGATCTTCTCCAATAGGGATGTTGATTTCATCTTCTTCTTCATAAGCTTCAATTGAAGCTGTATTATCAAGCATCAAAATCAACTCGTTCTCTAATTCTTGGATAACAACTTTTGGAGCAGCTGGTGGATTCAAAATTTTGAAACACGCATCGAACAATGCCTGTGCTTTAGTATCTGCACGTTTCATTGCGTCTACAGAAGAGAACAAATCACCTTCCGTGCCTCTACCGAATACCAAACCAACAGTAATGTTATTCACTGCACCCGGCTTAAGAATAAATGGTCCAGCTGACTGAACAAATCGTCTATCTCCTGGAGGGTTGTTATTTGTTGCCTCATCCCAACCGTTAGGGAAGGCTGCCGACATGTCTTGGCCACCAGTTGCCCAGAATAATGGGTCTGAAGTACCTGGGAACATATAGTCAGAAGGAACCGTTGTAACACCATTTGAACCTACGTGCCCTAAACCTCCATAAAACATTTCAGAGCCATTGGCCCAGGTACCACTCATGAAGTTATAAAATTGAGCTGCATTTTGTGGATCCGTGTAAGGGAATGCAAATTGTGCATTGTAATACGTAAATCGACGCATACCGAAACGTTCATTATCGATAATTCCATCAGAGTAACCTATACCTATTCCTTTGTATACGATTCCGTCTCCTGCCAATGCTTGAATAACAGATGGAACGATCAATGTATCATTCACCGCATCATAAAAAGGACCTACGTTATCAACACCATCAGCATCTTGATAGGGACCTTCGAAGAAATCACACCCAATAGCAGGAGGATTTTCTCCGTAACCCAATTTACCACCATCTGATTCATCAATTAAGTCACCGTTAAACATATAACCCAAACCTCTAGACACATCACAACCTGCATAATCATCAGAATAATTTCCGACATCCGCATCAAGATATTGCGAGAAATACGTGTCGTAAAGTGTCTGAGTTCCTCTGTTTATCAATTCGTAATTGTAAAATGTCATTCTATTCACCTCGTCATTCGTTGCAAAAGCAAAAGCTTGAGCACGGATTTCCATTCCTATTGGATCTCCACCAGTTTCTGTGTGAATATTACCTTTATCATTAAATACCCACCAATGCGTTTCATCACCAAATAAAGAAATTCTTCTGTCGATACCACATTCTATATCATTTCTTCCTAAGATATCATCATACCAAGGATGGTCACCATCTTCAGCCGGACTATATACACCGTCTTGATTTCTATCATAGTATGGTGCTAAGAAATAGTCTTGACCTCTAGAAACGTCTCCATGAGCAGGCCAATTGTAAATTCTGTTCAATTCATCAGCCGTTGGTTCTGTTACGTCATCACAACCCTCTGTTGTAACTCCTGCTTGGCATTCCCACCAAATACTGAATTTAATAATTTCTGCTTTTCTTATTGTATAGAATTTGTCGAATGCAATACACTGATCTGGGTCAATATTTGCTTCACCAAAGTCTCTTA
>JBILIM010000137.1:0-5253 GCA_044349985.1 Crocinitomicaceae bacterium | reverse complement strand
CGGAAGGAAAATGAACGCAAAAGGAAAATTAGTACGTTATTCTAAAAAAACTGGGGAGGAGATTAAATAATGAGCTATTCACCAAGACTTAAGGAAAAGTATAACGCAGAAATAATTGCTGCGCTTACTGAAAAGTTTGGGTACAAAACCGTAATGAGGGTGCCTAAACTACAAAAGATTGTATTGAGCCAAGGTATGGGTGACGCTGTAGCAGACAAGAAATTAATTGAAAGTGCTGTAGCTGATCTTTCTAGAATCGCTGGTCAAAAAGCTGTGACAACAATGTCCAAAAAAGATATTTCGAACTTCAAATTGAGAAAAGGAATGCCTATTGGAACTAAAGTGACGCTTAGAGGTGATAAAATGTTCGATTTCTTAGATAGACTTATAGCCGTATCGCTCCCAAGAACAAGAGATTTTAGGGGAATTAATCCTAAGGGTTTTGACGGGAGAGGCAATTTCAATTTGGGAATCAAGGAACATATCATTTTCCCAGAAATCGATATCGACAAGGTGAATCGTATACTCGGTATGGATATCACTTTTGTGACGAGCGCGCAAAATGATGAAGAAGCGAAAGCTTTATTAGATGCATTTGGTTTCCCTTTCACGAAAAAATAAAAAGAAATGGCAAAAGAATCAATGAAAGCGCGTGAGCGCAAAAGAGAAAGAATGGTAGCTCGATATGCTAAAAAGCGTGAGGAGTTAACAAAAATATTGAAGTCAACTGATGCGTCTGAAGATATTCAAGCAGCCAAATGGGATGCAATGATGTCTATTCAAAAGCTTCCTGCGAACTCTTCAAAAATACGTGTTCACAACAGATGTGGATTAACGGGAAGACCAAGAGGATACATGAGACAGTTTGGTATCTCAAGGGTTACATTCAGAGAAATGGCACTTTCAGGTAAGATACCGGGTGTTAGAAAGGCAAGTTGGTAATTATTAAAGAGTAGTTAGAAATTATGAATACAGATCCAATAGCAGATTTTTTAACCCGAATTCGAAATGCGAGTTCAGCAGGTTTGAAAATGGTTGAAATTCCGGGTTCAAATGTGAAGCGAGCAATGACTCAAATCTTATTTGATCAAGGTTTTATTACCAACTTCAAATTTGAGGATGATAGTAAGCAAGGTGTAATTAAGATTGCATTGAAATACAACCCTTCAACGAAAGTTCCTGCAATCACTAAATTGCAAAGAGCTTCTCGTCCAGGACTACGTAAATACAGTGGGGCTGAAGAAATGCCAAGAGTATTAAATGGTTTGGGTATAGCAATCGTGTCTACATCTAAAGGTGTTATTACCGATAAAGAAGCAAGAAAACAAAACGTAGGAGGAGAAGTCCTTTGTTACGTATATTAATTAATAGTATAGAAAAATGTCAAGGATAGGAAAATCCCCAGTAAAAATCCCGAGTGGAGTAGATGTAAAGTTAAATGATAACATCATTACTGTTAAAGGTCCTAAAGGTGAGCTTTCACAAGAATTTGATGCTTGTGTTACTCTAAACATTGAGGACAATACAATAACTTTCAGCCGCGAATCGGATGCCCCGTCACACAGAGCTAAACATGGTTTATATCGTGCGTTAGTGTACAATATGGTAACAGGCGTTTCGGAAGGGTACAAGAAGGAATTAGAAATAATTGGAGTGGGTTACAGAGCAAATGCAACAGGTCAACAACTTGAGCTTGCTTTAGGTTACTCACATGCAATTGTAATTGAACTTCCTTCAGAAGTTAAGGTATCTGCAGATACCCAAAAAGGTAAGGCGCCAGTAGTAACGCTAGAGTCATATGACAAACAACTTTTGGGTCAAGTCGCTGCAAAGATTCGTTCCCTTCGCAAACCTGAACCATACAAAGGAAAAGGAATTCGATTTGTTGGTGAAGACATTAGAAGAAAAGCTGGTAAATCTGCAGGTAAAAAATAATAATTAACGGTTATGGCATTTAGTAAATTAAAAAGAAGATTAAAAATCAAACGAAGAATCAGAAAGAAAATTTCGGGTACTTCAAATACGCCACGATTATCTGTGTACAGAAGTAATAAACAGATATATGCGCAGTTGATTGATGATATCAACGGTGTTACGATAGTAGCAGCTTCATCATATAAAAATAAAGCTGCCGAAAATAAGAACAAAAAAGACCAAGCAGCAGTGGTTGGTAAAGAGGTTGCTGAAAAGGCAATCAAGGCAGGGATTCAATCTGTTGTTTTTGATCGTAATGGGTATTTATATCACGGTAGAGTGAAATCATTAGCTGACTCAGCAAGAGAAGGCGGTTTAAAATTTTAAGAAATGGCAGCACAAGTATTAAATAGAGTAAAGTCTGCGGACATTGAGTTGAAAGATAAATTGGTTGCCGTAAACCGCGTTACCAAAGTAACAAAAGGGGGTAGAACATTTAGTTTTTCCGCAATTGTTGTTGTAGGTGATGAAAATGGCATCGTTGGTCATGGTCTTGGTAAAGCGAAAGAAGTAACAGAAGCGATTACTAAAGGAATCGATGATGCTAAGAAAAATCTAATTCGAGTTCCTATTTTAAAAGGTACAGTTCCACATCCACAAAAAGGTAAATTTGGTGGCGCAGAGGTTTTGTTAAAGCCAGCAACAAACGGTACAGGTGTTATTGCAGGAGGTGCAATGCGTGCAGTACTTGAAAGTGTTGGTGTACACAATGTATTGGCAAAATCACAAGGTTCCTCCAACCCACACAACGTGGTGAAGGCAACTATTGACGCATTATCTAAAATGCGTGATGCAGTTGCAGTTGCGAAACAACGTGGTATTTCTTTGGATAAAGTGTTTAACGGTTAATAGACAGAAAATGGCTACAATAAAAATTAAGCAAGTAAGAAGCGCTATTAAACGACCGGCTGTTCAAAAGGCTACGATAAAAGCGTTAGGATTCAGAAAGTTGAATCAGGTTGTTGAGCATGAAGCTACGCCTCAAATTTTGGGTATGGTGAAAAAAATACAACACCTAATAGAAGTTGTGGATTAATCTTATAAAAGAATTAGAAATGAATTTAAATAATTTAACTCCAGCAAGTGGTGCTATAAAGCGTGAGAAGCGAATTGGACGTGGGCAAGGTTCAGGTCACGGAGGTACTTCTACACGTGGACACAAAGGAGCAAAATCTAGATCAGGTTATAAAACAAAAATTGGTTTTGAAGGTGGGCAAATGCCACTTCAAAGAAGAGTACCAAAATTTGGTTTTAAAAACGTTAATAGGGTAGAATACAAAGCCATTAACTTAGATATTCTTCAATCTTTAGTTGAAAGAAAGAGTGTAACTGAAATTACACCCGAAGTACTTATCGAAAATGGTTTGGTTTCAAGAAATGAGTTAGTGAAAATTTTAGGTAGAGGAGAGCTTAAATCAAAAATTAGTATCTCCGCTCACAAGTTTTCTGCAACGGCAAAAACTGCCATTGAAAATCAAGGTGGAAATTGTTCCGAAATCTAACTAACTTTGCCAGCATTTAAAAAATGAAAAAGTTTTTCGAAAACATAAAGAACATTTGGAAAGTTGAGGAATTGAGAAATCGAATCCTCTTTACACTTGGTTTGATCCTGGTGTACCGAATAGGGAATAATATCTTTTTACCTGGTGTCAATTATGGTAAAATGATTGAAAGTGCCCAATCTTCAGATGATGGAACATTGGAAACCTTACTTTCTTTATTCTCCGGTGGTGGATTTGAGAACGCTTCTATTATGGCTCTCGGGATCATGCCTTACATAAGTGCATCCATAATTATGCAATTACTTGGCATGGCAGTTCCTGCTGTGCAGAAAATGCAAAATGAAGGTGAGTCAGGAAGAAAACGTATTAATAATTATACGCGTGTTCTTACCATTGTGATTTGTGCACTTCAGGCACCTACCTATTTGACGTTATACGTTCAACAAAAAGGTGCAATGCCGAACTTTGCAGAGTATCCAATTTCACCATCATTGTGGTGGGCTCAGTCCATTTTGGTTCTGGTAGCCGGTACTATGTTTGCTGTGTGGCTTGGAGAACGAATTACGGATCGAGGTATAGGTAATGGTATATCTTTATTGATTACCGTTGGTATTCTTGGTCGATTCCCCGCAGCTTTCTTGGCGGAGGCTAATAACGGTCCAATATCAATTGTACTTGAATTTGTTTGCTTCATGTTGGTTGTTGTTGGTACGATATTGATTGTTCAAGGTGTACGTAAAATCCCACTGAATACGGCGAAGCGTGTAGTTGGTGCTCGAGCAGTTGATGAAGGGGCACGAAGTTACCTGCCGATAAAAGTGAATGCAAGTGGTGTAATGCCAATCATTTTTGCTCAGGCAATCATGACAATTCCAGTAATGCTTTTTTCTGGAAATGGGCAAGATGGTGGATTTATTCAGCAGTCTCTTGGCAACCCTTATGGAATAACCTATAATTTATTACTGGCGTTGTTAATTGTTGTATTTACCTATTTCTATACAGCAATCATGATTAATCCAAGAAAAATTGCCGATGACCTCAAAAGAAGCGGTGGTTTTATACCAGGAATTCGGCCAGGGGAGGATACATCAGAGTATATCGATACATTAGTTTCCAGAATTACATTGCCTGGTTCACTATTTCTAGCGGTAATAGCAATCTTACCTTCAATTGCAAATCTTGCGGGTGTAAATTCACAATTCGCAATGTTTTTTGGAGGTACTTCGGTGTTAATTATGGTAGGTGTTGTTTTAGATACTTTGCAACAAATTGAATCCTATTTATTAAACCGTCACATGGATGGTCTAATGGAAGGTTCCAAAATTAAAGGAAGACGTTCAGCTAACGAGTTATCAGGTTATTAGTATGGCAAAACAATCTTCTATAGAACAAGACGGTGTAATTATAGAGGCACTTTCCAACGCAATGTTTAGAGTTGAATTGGAAAATGGCCACGTCATTACAGCACACATTTCAGGAAAAATGAGAATGTTTTACATTAAAATTCTTCCTGGTGATAAAGTTAAGGTAGAAATGTCACCTTATGATTTAACAAAAGGAAGAATATCTTTTAGATATAAATAAATTAAAGATTATATAAATAGAGATGAAAGTAAGAGCATCAGTGAAAAAACGAACTGCAGATTGTAAGATCGTTAAAAGAAAAGGTAGAGTTTATGTGATTAACAAGAAGAATCCTAAACTAAAACAAAGACAAGGGTAATTTTAATTAGAGTATGGCACGTATTGCAGGTATAGATTTACCAAAAAACAAAAG
>JBILIM010000136.1:0-5258 GCA_044349985.1 Crocinitomicaceae bacterium | reverse complement strand
AAAAAGTAAAACAATAAACTATATTAATTTTAGGTTAGCTAAACTTAGTAAATCAATCTTTATCATTATTAAAAAGAAAAGCGCCATCACTTTCGTTGTTGTACTTTTCTTATTCCATCGCTCTATCACTCAAACTCACGCGTTATTAACAGACGATTTTCTTTCAGATTGAAGGTAAAATGAGAACACAGAGCGTCGAGCATAAAAAAAATAAGAACGTCTTATTCAGACGAAGAATTACCCCGGCTTTTTGTACTTTCGATATATGAAAAGGATTTTCTTCACGTTGTTCCTTCTTTTTACCACATCTGCTAATGCCCAATCTGAATGGGTGATCGAACTGTCTACAAAAATGCCTGAATCGCGCGCGGGTGTTTGGGCAAAAGGTGATTACATCATCTTGGTTTCATTGGATTCACTTTCTGCACATTTACGGAGGAGTCAGCACAGCTTGAAAAGGTCTATTGACTATTATGTGGATAAGGATTCAAACCTTCTGAATTATTTTACGGCCACTGCAAATCGGTATAGTGTAGCTGCAACGCTCACGGAAAACGCTGAAAACGGCTTTGATTTGCAGACTTTAATTATCTATGAAGGAGTTGAAGATTCTCTTAGAAATGCTGGAAATTCGTGGATTGTTGAAAGCTACGTCAAGCAACTTGTAGAGCTGGGAAAAGCACCTGTTTTTTACAAAGGGCAGCGCATTTTTACCTTGTGCGGCATTTCTGAAATGAGCAATGGAGGTCGTTTAGAATCAGTAAGTGATATTTTGAATCAAGGATATGAAATTAAAACCTTTTACGATCAACCCGACAATTGTATTTTCTATGAATATATGCATTTGGGATGGTAATTTATCAGAATGCGTGAAATGTTAAATAATTGTTATTGAGCGACATAAGAAACAACAGCAAAAAGTGCCTTTAAGCGCCTGTTTTTGTACATTCCATATGCTTTTGTATTAAAATCCATCCTGAAAAACAAAAGTTAAAATATACCTTCGCTACTTCCAATCGGTTTATGGCTCTTGTTTTAATACAATTTTAGGTCTACTTTTAACACCTTAAAAAATTAAAACTTACATATGAAAACAAACATTTTACTGCTTTTTGTATTTTCACTTTGTTCCCAATTATTTGGACAAAATGTGAAATCTGAGGATTTGAAATACAACTATGTCAAATTACCTTCTACCCCGATTCAACCGCGTATTATAAACTATGTTTCGTCTTTATCCTCAGCTTCTGACGAGGAAAATGCGAAATTATTGGCGGAATATGAAGCTGAAAAAGCCAAAGCTGATGCCGAATATGAAGCTGCAATGGCTGAATATCCATTAAAAGTAAAGGCTGCTGATGAAAAATACGAAAAAGAACTTGCTGCTTACAATGAAAAATCATTGGGTAAGAAAATTCTTGAAAAACAATTGTTAAATGAGGATACGAAACCTGTTAAAGAATATGTGTCACAACCCTACAAACGCACCGTTCCAAAACCAGAAATTAAAACAGTATACGACTACCCTTCTCTAGCAGCAACCTATTTAAAACTTGATGGTTACGATAAAAATAGCGGTGGATTAACCTACCATGTGACCATGCAAGGGTTTGAACATTCGCAACCCACTGTAAAAACGGAAGTTAAAAAGGAATCAAAAATCGTTAATGGCGTTGCAACAACCACTGACGTTACCTACTATTACGTTGAATTCACCTACAGAAATCAAATGAGTGTGCGTGTTGCAGATAACATGAATCAAGAAGTTTATTTTGTTTCACCTCCAGAATTGGCAGAATTTGTAACCTACAAGTCATCATCCACAAAAACTTCTCCATCTAGTGATTATTCTTCAATTTATAGAACAGTTGAAGAGAAAGTGTTGGCTGATAATTTGACGTTTATCAATCACCTTGTTAACGATCGAATCGGTTTTGAAATTACCGAAAGAGAGGTGTCTTTGAATTATGTTGCATCGAGAAAAGACGAATTTGATGATGTGACAACGGCATATAATAATCAGTTATTGGGATTAAAATCTTTAGTAACCAATGAAACTGCTGCATTAGAAAAATTAAATAAAGCAGTTACAGCTTGGAATGAGATATTGAAAGAATCCGATGTAACGAACAAAAAAGCTAGAATCAATAATGAAGTTACCGTTTCCATCTATTTCAACTTATTGGAATGCTATTTTGCTTTGAAAAATACCAGCGATGCTGAAACAGTGATGACCGCATTAGGGAATTGTGATTTATCCAATAAAGAGGAAAAGTTAAAAGACAAGTATTCTGAACTCTTCTTAGATTTAGAAGGTAGAAAAATTGCAAACGGATTCTAAATAAACCAAAAATAGCACTTAAAAACCCAAGCGAAATCACGGATTTTTAAGTGCTATTTTAGTTTTTTTCACAAAATCGGCTTAAACGAAACCTAACCTTTATCTGCTAGAACCGATTATCTCTAAATTTTTTAAGGGCCCCCATTAACTCTTTTGCCTTATCTGAGTTTTTATTTTTTTCAGTCCGCATTATATTCATTTCTGAGTGATTTTATTGGAATTCCTTTACCGCTATCAATAAAAATCAGTCCATAGCCACAATGTAAACGTGCATCTGCATTTGAAATAGTATTAACATTGGATTCTCCAAGAATTCATTCCTTTATAAACTTATTTAGAAGCGTAGAAAAGATGCATCAGAATAAAATGCGGTAAACTTACACAAGCTATAAACACAAAAAAGACGGGCCAAATTCCCGAAATATCTATTGAATTGTAAAAGAAATATATCATTACAGAGAAAAGGAGCAACGCGCCGAAAGTAAATGGTAACGACTTTAAATACAAATCTCTTGAGTTCATATTTAGTCCTATTTTTAAATGACTCCATGCATTGAAACTATGCTGAACAATAAAATAGAGCCCAAAAGCCATAGATAGTGGCACCTGGATTCCCAAAACGACAAGAATTAGAATCCCAAATGATGAAATTGACATCGACCTTAAAAAGGTTAAAACAATATATGAAATCGAGGCTATAGATACAATCGAAGACCAGGTTTGTAAACCAATTGAAATACCTGATAAATTGCTCACACCTATCATTTTCGAAATAATTGCAATTGATTCTTCCTTATGCGTTGACACGATAAATAGTAAAATGCTTAAACCCAACAGAAAGGCTTTAATATACTTTCGTTTCGCAATAATTTCTTCTTTATTTTGAATCAATTCAGATTCACCAAAGTGAAAGGCTGAATACGCAACAAAAATGAACAGCGAAAGCACTGGAAATAAATACCAAATCAAGAGGTAAGCTCCTATTAATAACAAATAGTTGAGAATAAAAGATGATAAGGGTAATTTTTTATGTTTTGTAAGCATGTGATCCACAGCTCCATGGGGAATACCGATGCTAAAAAACCCAAAAATAAGTACGAGGTAATTAAAATTTTGGGCAGTTTGATCATCAACTCGCGATATCAATAGAAAAACAATTACAGTGATCAAAGCAAAAAGATAGCGAAGAACACCTTTGTTTTTTAAATACAGCATTAATGCTTTTATAAAGGGTTTAATTGGCAATGAAATAAAGATTCTCATTTCTTCTCGAAACGATGTCTTTTCCTCTAAAAATGAAAAAATAGTGTGTACAGGAACTTTACTAAATAAACTTGTAAATATTTTCTTTCCTAGTGATGGCCAATGGAGTAAAATAATCAAAAGTAAATTGTCATAAAATTTAAACCGTTTTTTTGAGTTGATGTTGATTTTGTTGATTGGGCTCAGGTTCTCTGATGCGATAGTTTCAGTTACTGCTTTGGCAAAATAAAACATATTTTTAAATCCATATCCGGTACTTGGTTTAATTAAATTTGCACTGGCACCCGTATTTAAAACCCCATCATATTGATGTACAGGATTTTCAAAAGTTGACATGGGAATGCAACCAACCTCTACCTCTAACTTTTCATAGCTTCCGAATGTTTTCGCAATAAAATTTTCTAAAAGATTTAATGCATAATCCCTATCGATTTTTTCAGCACCAAAACGCGTCAATTCCACCAAAGCCTCATTTGGAGAAAATGGTATTACATAAACAAACTGCGTAAATTCATTTTGTTCGATATTGAAGTTCATCATGTCGAATGTCTTCATATCAAAAACATCCGAATGACATTTAATATGCAATCCATAAAAAGATTGATAGAGGTGAATATCATTACTTGAATTCACATCGTAATTTGGTGGCCTGCTGTCGAAAACATATTTTGAATAATAGGTTTCATCAGGCGTTTGAAGCATGTAAATTTGATTTTCAAGAGTTAGATTCGTGACAACACATTGAAAAAAATCAATTTGAGCTTCTTTAAGCATCTCAAAAGTAGTTGCATACAAATCTACACTTCGAATGTAGTGATATGGACATGTATCGATTGCTTGGACTTTTGATCCATTAATTCGAATATTTGAGAATTTAAAGCTTATGATGGAGCTGAGTTCTGAAGTAATAGGTTCATCAGGAGCTGCCCAAAAACAATAGGTTTTATCATTTTTAGCTTTACTATCCAATTCCAAAACTGCGACTTTTTTATTTTTTACTAGCCCGTTTTTGATAAGCGATATCAGAATTAAACTGTTGCTCGCTCCCATTCCTACGAAAACATAATCAAAAATATTTTTATCATTTGCCATAATAGAATCCCCAAACTATTTTACATTCCAATTCACAGAAAAAAAAGAGGCATCATTAAAAATGAGCCTCTTTTTTTTCAAATATGAACTATTTGATTAATCTTCGTTGTTTCTGCTTAAAGCATAGATAACCAAGCCAAATCCAATTTTGTTAATTGCATCAGCAATATTGTAAACGATATCCATTGCATGCAATGCTGCTTTGGTATCTGCTACAGGCTGCCATCCAAATAAACCACCTGGAGTTCCTAAAATATAACCCAAAGGATAAATTGCCCATCCTACAAGTACAAACCATGCTAAGATGCGGGTTGCCTTAGCAACTTGTTTTCCAGCTGTTTGAGCCAAAGAAGCAACTTCACCAAACCAAACGATGTAAACAATGTAGAAATAAGCAGCTCCAGAAAGCACACCCCATAAAACACTACCATCTCTATCAAGAACTTCTCCTGCATAACCCGTCAACAACATGATAAGTGATGCAGCAATCAATTTCCACAATAAACCGATTTTAGCACCAGCTTTCTTGGTAATTAAATAGAATTCTACGCACATCAAAGGA
>JBILIM010000135.1:0-5270 GCA_044349985.1 Crocinitomicaceae bacterium | reverse complement strand
TAAAATTCTGGGACAAAATGCAGATTATGAAGTATTGGCTTTATCCAGAGATTTAGCCAAAATGCAGGACCTTTATCAAGGATTATCCAATGTTCATTGTTTTTCGTTTAATCTAAGTTCAAACGTTCATGAACAACTCCACGAGATTTTAAAAAACCATTCACAAATCGATATCTTGATTAACAACGCCGGTTGGCTGGTAAATAAACCCTTTACCTCATTGACACACGATGATTTACAAAACAGTTATCAAATTAATACGATAGGTGTCATGGAAACCGTGCAAAGTGTTGTTCCCAGAATGATGGAGAATGGTGGACACATTGTAAATATTAGTTCGATGGGTGGTGTTCAAGGTACCGTTAAGTTTGCTGGACTAGCTGCCTACTCGACATCAAAAGCGGCTCTTTGCAGTTTCACAGAGCTGTTTGCAGAAGAATATAAAGATTCAAAAATAAAAATGAACTGCTTGGCGTTGGGTGCTGCACAAACAGAAATGTTGGAGGAAGCATTTCCAGGATATACAGCACCAATATCAGCTCAAAAAATGGCAAATTATATTGCTGATTTTGCGCTAACAGGAGACCAATGGTTCAGTGGAAAAATACTTCCCGTCTCACTTTCTACTCCATAATATTCAGTGTGTTACTTTTTTGAATTTTAACATTCAATATTCAAAATCAGCAAAATGTTTAAACGACGAAAAAATACCGAAACATTAACTGAACGCGAAATTATTGAGTTGGCCAAAACGGACTCATATTATTTCGGATCCTTGTACAATAATTATTTTGAAAGGATTTTCAGGTTTATCTTTAAGAGACTTGGTGGTAAAGAGGAACTGGCAGGTGATTTAACACAGCAAACGTTCATGAAGGCCATGGCAAATATTGGTAAATATGAAGATCGTGGATTGGCATTTAGCAGTTGGTTATTTCGTATTGCTCAAAATGAAGTACTGATGCATTTTAGAAGTCAAAAAACGGTTAGTACGGTTGCCATTGAAGAACGAATGTTCAAAAACATGTGTGACGAAGCGAATATTGTACATTACATGTCACAAGATGATCAGGAAAAACTGATTAACCTATTAAATACTATGGAACAAGAACATTTGGACTTAATAGAATTACGATTCTTTCAAGGCTTAAGTTTTAAAGAGATAGCCGATATATACTCCATTTCTGAGCCAAATGCCAAAATGAGAGTCTACAGAATATTGGAGAAGTTGAACAAGAAATGGAATGAACTGTCATGAGAAAATTTGTAATCAACAAAGAAAATAAGCCGGTAGAACCATCGGCAGAACAAATTCAAAAACATAAAGATTTTGGCAGGTTTCATCATGACTATGAATTGCTAACCAAAAGGGGTAAAAAACCCATTTACCAGGATCCCAAGTTGTATTTGCTTATTGTTCTTTTAGGAGTTGTATTGTTTTTAATCTTTGCCGAAGGAAGCTATTGATGATTTGAATATTTTTTTTGAATAACCAAAGAATTCATTAATTTCATAGCAATTAAGATGATTCTTGTGAAATTACTCCTCAGCTTTGCTGTATTCGTTTTATGTATTCTAAACGTCAGTTTTAGCCAGGACATTCATTGGTCTCAATTCAATGACAATCCCTTATTTCAAAATCCTGCTAACGCAGGCTATTTCAATGGAGATTATCGTTTTGTAGGCAATTACAGAGATCAATGGCGCAGTGTTTCTGTGCCGTTTAGTACATTTTCTTTATCCGCAGACACGAAATACAAAAAAAACAACAATATCGGTTTGGGCTTGCTTATGTTTCATGATGTAGCTGGCGATGGTCAATTTAGAACGGTCGAAATTCAATGCAATCTTTCCTATCTTTTTAAAATAACCAAAGATTCCTCCCATGTTTTAAGAATGGGATTGAACGTTGGCTTGAATCATCGTCAAGTTAATTGGGATAAATTTTACTTCGATAACCAATTTAATGGCATTCAGTATGATCCAAGTTTACCGACTAACGAAAATTATCAAACCGATCGCAAAACAAATTTTTCTTCTGGTGCTGGTGCGACATATACGTTTCAAAAAGACAAAAGGAAGTTTTTTACAGCTCAAGTTGGAGCGTTTAACATCAACCAACCCAATCAAGGTTTTTACAATGAATCCGTAAAAAGAGATATAAGGTACTTGATAAATTTTCGTGCTCATTACCCACTTGGATTTGATTTAGATATCCTTCCTTCTATCAATTTATCGCTTCAAGGAAAATATAGAGAACTTTCTTTGGGAAGCTCATTGAAGTATACATTAATGGAACGTCTAGGGGTCTATCGTGCCTTATATGCTGGAATTTGGTATCGAACTTTGGATGCCGCTTATTTAAGTGTAGGTGCGGACTATCAGAATTGGTTTGTTGGCTTAAGTTACGACGTGAATTTATCGAAATTAGTTCCGGCGAGTAATAATCGCGGTGGATTTGAAATAGCTGTTAGGTATATCATTAACACCTTCAAACCTAAACAACAATTGCACAGAGTATGCCCAGATTATATTTAATTCCAATACTTTGTATGGTTTGCGCTTTAAATGGATTTGGGCAAACAAAAATCGGTACCTATTTGAAACACGCTCAAGAAAACTATAAAAATGGAGACTATGTGTATGCTTTGGAACTTTATGAGCAAGCCATGCAGATTGATTCCAATTCTATTGATATTCTCTGGGAATATGCTGAAACACTTCGTGCTTATAAGGATTATAGAAAAGCAACCATTTATTACCAAAAAGTTTATGAACGAGAAAATGGACTTATTTATCCTTATTCGCAACTATATTATGGATTAATGCTCAAACAGACCGGTCAATATGAAGACGCTCTAAGTACATTTAAGAAAGTTAAATCGCAATTTAAATCTGATAAAGACAGTTACCCCTATCGAAAAGCCATTAGAGAAATGGAATCTTGCAGTTGGGCATTGGAAAACGCTCAATCAAATGATTCACTTATTTTTAAACGATTACGAACGCCTGTTAATTCTGTAGATTCAGAATTTGGACATTTAATATGGGATGACAAGTTAATTTTCTCCTCACTTAAAGCGGATTCAACAGGAAGCAACGAAGAGATTTACAGTAAAAACTACACTACTCAACTTTATTCATATCGGGTCAATCATTCAGAAGATAACCTTCAACGAATTGAGGCATTGTCTGAATTTGGAAAGAGTATTGGGAATGGTAGTTTTTCTCTTGACAGTTCACGATTTTATTATAGTAATTGTGAGGATGATGCCTACAATTACGCTTGTAAAATAATGGTAGCCGAAGTAATTGACACGCTTTTTAATGCTATTGATTCACTCGGAGAAATCATTAATAAAAAGGGTTTCAACACAACTATGCCGTCCATTGGACAGATAGACGGGAAGGAAGTTTTATTTTTCTCGAGCGACAGAAACGGTGGAAAAGGCGGCATGGATATTTGGTTTTCATATGTAACAAACGGCAATCAATACAGTGAGCCTGCTAACTTAGAATCCATCAATTCCATTGACAATGAATTGAGTCCCTGGTGGGATGATTCGTTAAATCAACTATATTTTTCATCTTCATGGTTTGACGGTTTTGGAGGTTATGATGTATTTCGATCCGATTATAATGCATATAATTTTTCTGAACCCATCAATTTAGGATTACCATACAATAGCCCTGCAAACGACTTGTATTTTTTCAAACATGCCGATACAGCATACTTTTCAAGTAATCGTATTGGCGTAAATTACAGTAAAAACCCCACTTGCTGTAGCGATATTTTCAGGGCCAATTATGCGAAACAAATTCCTATACCAAAAATTGACACTTTAGTTATTCCTCCAATCATTGAAAGTTTGTATGAATTAAGTAAACGTTTACCCGTTACCTTATACTTTCACAACGACTGTCCCAATCCAAAATCTTTAGACACCCTGACCAAAATCAATTATATAGATGGGTATTATGAATATCGTGCAATGCTAGAAAAGTATCAAACAGAATACACTGTTGGTATGGATTCAACTAAGGCTGAAAATGCAAAAAAGGAATTGGAAGATTTTTTCATTAATTACGTAGATAAGGGTGTAAGCGATCTTGCTTTATTCAGAGATTTGTTACTCATAGAACTTCAGAAAGGAGCAAAGATTAATGTTTTGGTTAAAGGATTTGCTAGTCCACTAGCTAAAACCAGTTATAATGTTAAACTTACCAAGCGAAGGATTTCGTCTCTCGTAAATAATTTGAGTGCTTATGATAATGGTGTTTTTATACCGTACCTAAAAGGAACCGCCGAAAATGGAGGAAAAGTAGTTTTCACGATGGTTCCCTTTGGAGAATACACAGCCAACAAAGCAACAAGTGACGATTATTACGATCAAAGAAACTCTGTTTACTCTAAAGCTGCAGCATTAGAAAGAAAAGTAGAAATACAGAGTATCAGCTACATGGAAAATGATAAGATATTCCCTTTAGCTTCTGAATCGAGCATATACGATCTTGGAAAAATAAGTTCTCAAAATAAAATTGAGCAAACATTCAACATACAGAATTTAACTTCAGGTGATGTCGTTATTGAAAGTATTACTTCTCCATACAGTTATGCAACAGCTGAGGCATCCTCATTAATTGTAAACGGTAAGAAATCGGGCACAATAAAAATTAAGATTAATACAACTGCATTAACAGGTTTAAACATGACCTATGTTGAGGTAAAAATAAAAGGATTTACCGAGACACTTAAATTGATGTTAACTTTTGAGCTTGTAGATTGACGACCTAGGCATTGAGATGAGCTGCTATTTCCTCTAATTCTTGTTGAGATAGTTTTAACTTCTCTCTACCAAAATCCATATCTGAAACACTATTTATTGGAATTAAATGAATGTGAGCATGAGGCACCTCGAGACCAACAACAGCTATACCTATTTTTTTACAGGGAATTGCCTTTTGAATTTTTAGTGCTACGTGTTTGGCAAAAACCATCATCTCTGAGAGTAAATCATCATCAAGATCGAAAAGGTAATCTATTTCAACCTTTGGCACTACAAGCGTGTGCCCTTCATTCAGAGGCATAACATCTAAAAACGCAAGGAACTTCTCAGTCTCGGCTATTTTATAACATGGAATATCACCATTTACGATTTTGGTAAATATCGATGGCATTACCTACTGATATCAATTATTTCAAATTTCATAATTCCGTTAGGCGTTTGAATTTCAGCTATATCGCCTACCTTCTTACCTAATAATCCCTT
>JBILIM010000134.1:0-5275 GCA_044349985.1 Crocinitomicaceae bacterium | reverse complement strand
AGGGTTCCTGGCTGCGCATAGAGGGACGATGTCGCATTTACCTCAAGATCATGCGGTTGCCGGTGAGCTTTCATTTCATCGCGTTATGAACGGTAACAAAATTTGGCATCATGCATACCGTTTTCCTTCCGTTGGCGCCACCTTGTTTGGAGGTTCAGTTGGTAATAACGAGGTTTTAGGGAATTATTGGGGCGCCTATGGATTCATTGAGTTTCCATTGGTTCAGGCTAAGTTTTATGAGTTGATGTGGAAAATGGGATCGGGTCTGGGCTATGCGCGTAAAGTTTATGATCAAGACTTGAACCCTAATAATGTTGCAATGAGTTCGCACATTAACGCACTTGTGTCCATTGGAGTAAAAAGCAATTTCCATTTTGGTATGAATGCAATTACTTTGGGTTTGGATCTAACCCATTTTAGCAATGGCTCATTTAAAGTTCCAAATTTAGGAATTAACCTACCTTATCTTTCTTTGGGTTATACCCGTTATTTTTTGCACCCAGCAAGGAAAAGGACGAATTCAACAGCATCGTTAGAAGGAATAAGAATTGCGACTCTTGAAATGGTGTCCTTTTTGCCAAGAAAAAAGTGGTTTTATGGATTTACGTTTACAGGAACTGTCAAAGAAATTTTTCCTACGGAAGGAAAAAAATATCCAGTTTTTGGATTGACGGGTTTTGCAAGGTACTTCGGTCCAAGAAAGGCGGGGTTTGAAGGTGGTTTTGATGTTATTTCAAAACAGGCGAGTTTGGGTTATAAACCTGAAATTGAAAAATCGCAATGGGACATTTTACAACTGGGAGTGTTTGCAGGATTTTTGCTGCCTTTGGACCAATTTCATTTTGTTTTTGGAATGGGGGCCTACATAAAGGACAAGTATCAGCCTGAAGATCCTGTTTACCATAGAGTTGGGATGCGTTACTATTTTAAAAATGGGTTGAATGCACAAGTGCAATTAAAAACCCACTGGGCCAGAGCAGATTATGTTGAATGGGGGATAGGTTATACGTTCAATTACAAGTCAAAATGATAAAGTATATTTTTGTTATTGTATTAATTGTTGCTGCTTCAGCGTGTAAAAAGGCAGAAAATCGCTCGTGTTGGAAATCTGTTGGCGAGAATGCTACCAAAGAAATTCAATTGGAACCGTTTAACAAGATTAAATTGCATGCCCATTTAAATTACCTTCTGGTTCAGGATTCAACCGATAAACTTGTTTTGAAAGGTGGGAAAAATCTTTTGAATTTTGTTTCTGCTGAAAGGGTAGAAGATGTCCTTGAGATAAAGAATGAAAATAAATGTAATTTTCTTCGGGATTATGATCAAAAGATTACAGTCGAAATTCATTTTACCAGTTTGATTAACATTCATTTCGAAGGATCAGAACCTTTATTGAGTGAGGGAAAGTTGAAATTTGATTGGCTAACGCTTTTGATTCGCGATGGGGCAGGGCCGGTGGAGCTCGATTTTGAAGCCCAATACATCAATACCATTCTTGCGCATGGATTTGGAAGTTTCAAATACACAGGATCAACCAATCGAGCAAATTTCAATATTCGAAGCAACGGCTATGGTGATGCTTATGGATTATCCGTAAATGATTCCCTCACTGTAGTTTCTAAAACGCAAGGTGATGTTAAAATAAATGCTGATGGAGCCAAACTTAAAGCCCAAACGGAAGCTGATGGAGACATATTGTACAAAGGTCTTCCTTCTTCAATACAGTTCAATCAATACGGAACGGGAAATTTGGTTGATGCCAATTAAAGGTCAGACTTTAAACTATTTAATACACCTAGCGCTTTATCTGTTTCACTTTCTTTTATCACAATAGATAGTTCATGGGAAGTGGAAACAATTTCTATAATATTGATTCCGTACCATGCAAGATGTTTCAAAATATAGTAAAAAAAGCCATTAACATCTGACTTCACTGCTGGCAATTTTACAGTTATAGCGGCAATTTCATTTTGAGTTGTTCTGAGCAATTCTCCATCAAAAAAATCGTTTACAATTTTCGAATATTTTTCGTTTGTAATGATTGTTGTTTCATTGATACCTCGGCTAATGGTAAGAAATTCAGGGTTTTCACTTTTTAAGCGATGCATTAATGCCGTTTGTTTCTGGTAAAGTTGATCGGAATTGTTGAATGTGTGTTCGCTTAAATGTTTACGCACAACCAATTCTCCTATATCACCTATTACTTGTGTGATTTTTATATCTACTTTTTTATAAATTCCAGGAGAAAGGCGTTTGATGGCCATGATGATTGCCCCTTCGCTGATTTCTTTGTTTAGAAGAGCGCAAATTTCAGGACGTAATTTTCTTGCAAGTGCTGAAACATTGATTAAATCCTCAGATAAGGCCTCAGAAATAAATGGACTTTTGTTGATCAGTTGTTCAACAACTTTACCAAGACTCATTGTTCTCCAAGAATTTTTTGAACATGATTGTACGCTATCTGAAGTTGCTCTTGAGGTGTTAAGTTTGATGTGTCCAAAAGAATAGCATCTGGAAGTTGTATAAGTGGGCTTTCTTCACGTGTGGAATCCATTAAATCGCGCTCATTGAGGTTCTGTAATACGTCTTCAAAGCTTGTTGTGATTCCTTTTTGATGCAATTCTTTGAATCTGCGTTCAGCTCTGATTTCTGGTTTAGCCGTTACAAACAATTTGAGTTCTGCATTTGGGAAAACGACAGATCCAATATCACGACCATCCATTACTATTCCGCCGCGTTCTCCCATCTTTCGCTGTTCTTCAACCAATTTTAGACGCACCTCCTTTATACTTGCTATTTTAGAAACGTGACCGGCAATTTCTGGAGTTCTTATCTTTTTCTCCACATTAATTCCATTTAAATACAAATCGCTTTGATTGGAATCTTCATTGTTTTTTTCAAACGTCAATGAAATATTCGGGAGTGATGCTATAATTTCAGGTACTTTAGGTAAATCCCCTTCAATAAGCTTGTGCTCAAGGCAAAATAATGCAACGCCGCGGTACATTGCACCGCTATCTATGAACGTATAGCCCAGTCTTTTTGCTAAAGCCTTGGATAACGTACTTTTACCACAAGATGAATAACCGTCAACAGCTATTGTGATTTTATTCATACCATTAAATATTGAGGATTCAAATGTAGGAAAGATAATCGCTTTTACTTAAATCGAAAAAACAAAATATGTTCAAATGTTTAGCCTGAGCTGTTTAAAAATTATTTGAATCAATCACTTCTACCAACCAAATTGGAGTTAAATTCGTCCGAATCAAGTTGCTAAATCATAACTATGAATTTTCTATTTTCTCCTAAAGGAGTTATTACAGTATTCTTAATGCTGTTTTCATTACTAAATTATGCTCAAAATCCTGTAAGATGCTACACGGATGAAATGCATCAACAGTTATTAAATAATCATCCTGAATTAGAGTCGTCATCTCAGTTTGAAAGTTGGATGCAAGGTGCAATAACCCAACAACAAAGTATGGCACAAATTGGCGGTGTATATTACATTCCAGTAGTTGTGCATGTTATTCATAACGGCGAAGCTGTTGGCACGGGAACTAATGTTTCTTTTGCTGCGATTCAGTCTCAAATTGATGTGTTGAATGAGGATTTTAGAAGAATTTTTGGAACCAATGGCTGGAATACACATCCCGATGGAGCCGATACAAAAATTCAATTTTGTCTTGCTCAGCGTCGCCCTGATGGCTCAGCCTTCCCAGTTGGAGAACCAGGTGTAAATAGAATTAATAGAACTACAGCGGGATTTACCGCACCTCCATTTACAACAGCATACATTAATGCAACCATTAAAACTTGGACATACAACAACAATATCCCCACTGCTACAAGAGGTTGGGATCCTGCAAAATATATGAACATTTGGCTTTGTAATATTTCCGGAAGTATTTTGGGGTACGCACAATTTCCGCAGTCTCCATTGGGTGGTATGGGTTGTACAAATCCCGTTGCTGCCACAGATGGGGTTGTTTTTCTTTACAATTCAATCGGTAAAAGTTCAGTAACTGGATTTACTGGTGTATACAATGAAGGCAGAACTGCAACTCATGAAATAGGGCATTGGCTCGGTTTGAGACACATTTGGGGAGATGGGGGCTGTACTGTTGATGATTTTTGTAACGATACGCCAGAAGCAGCAGCAGCGAATTATGGATGTCCCGCTGGAACAAATTCATGCACCGCAGCGCCTGATGCCGGTCCGGATATGATTGAAAATTACATGGATTATACCGATGATCTTTGTATGAATATTTTTACCAATGACCAAAAAATGAGAATGCGTACCGTATTGGAGAATAGTCCCTTACGCGCTACGTTAATCAATTCGGATGCATGCACGCCGCCTTTAGCTAATGATGCATCTGTTGTGAATGTAAATAATCCGAAAGGAGATAACTGTCCCGGAAGTATTACACCGAATGTAACATTAAAAAACAGAGGGTCCTCAAACCTCACTTCCGCAACAATAGCCTACACAATAGATAACGGAACGCCGACCACCTTCTCTTGGACAGGTTCCCTTACGCCGGGTTCAACTGCAAATGTTGCTCTTCCTGCATTCACAACCACACTTGGTCAACATACCATCAAATCCTATTCACTTTTACCCAACGGTTCAGCCGATCAAGCAACTGCCTATGATACTTCTTCTATAACATTTACCATTTCGAATGGAATCAATGCGCCTTTCACAGAGAATTTCGATGGTAGTGTTTTTCCTCCTGATGTAAGATGGGTAGTGGAAAATGGTAATAATGATTGTTACACGTGGGTGGGTGCTTCTGCCGTTTCAATTACGGGGGTATTCAATAATAATGCGGCTCAATTCCCCGGTTTTGGTAATACATCTGCTGCAACCGAGAACCTTATAACTCCTATTTTTACGCTCCCTTGTAATGCGACTGCAGCCAGTCTTCAATTTGATGTGGCTTATCGAAGAAGAAATACAACAGTTGCAAATTATGAAAGACTTTATGTGGAGATTTCTGAAAATTGCGGACTAACTTGGAATGCTACCCCAGTCTATGATAAATCGGGAACCACATTGCAGGTGTTAACAACAACCCTTGCAACGTATTATCAGCCTGTTGGCATAACAGACTGGAGAACAGAAACAATTAATTTATTGCCTTTTGTTACGACAACATCCAAAAATGTGAAGTTTAGAATACGAGCTGTTGCTGCAAATGGTAATAACATCTACATTGATAATTTGAACTTTAATGCAACAACGCCTGGTGAAATCAATGTA
>JBILIM010000133.1:0-5276 GCA_044349985.1 Crocinitomicaceae bacterium | reverse complement strand
TTTTCAATTGACTGATATTCCACCGGCACAAAGAGGTGTTCCTCAAATTGAAGTAACTTTCGATATTGATGCCAACGGTATCATGAATATTTCAGCAAAGGATAACGGAACTGGAAAACAACAATCCATCAAGATTGAAGCATCTTCAGGTCTTTCTGATGAGGAAATTGCAAGAATGAAAGCAGAAGCAGAGGCAAATGCAGATGCAGATAAAAAACGACGCGATGATGCTGACTTAATTAATAAAGCAGATTCAACCATTTTCCAAACGGAGCGTCAATTAAAAGAATACGGCGATAAAATCCCTGCAGATAAAAAACAACCTATTGAAGACGCACTTGCTGAATTGAAGAAGGAATTTGAATCGAAAAATACCGAGAATTTAAATGCAGCAATGGACAAGTTAAACAATGCCTTCCAAGCGGCATCTCAAGATATGTATAATGCGGCAAATGCATCTGAAGGAGGCGCGCAAGCTGCTGAGAACACCAACCCTACTGATGAAGTCACAGACGTTGATTTTGAAGAAGTAGATGAGAAAAAATAATGAGGAAACTCATTTGATACAATGGAAAAGGAAACGCGAAAGTGTTTCCTTTTTTTGTTTTAATCATCATGAATACTGAAAGAATTAACGTAAAGGTTTGAAGAAAAGAAACACTCTATTCAATTTTTGATTTAAACTCCCGCATAGTTCAATAGATTCTCAAAATCGTTGAAGACCAGCTTTGAGTTGAATCTAAATCTTGATCTTTCTTTATCGTAATGCGAAAACAAAACAGGACGAACTAAAAAACAGGTTATACTTTCCGATTAGGTTATCGATGAGAAAACGTATTGAAATGGATAGTTCTTATTGAATTCCTGCTTTTAAAATCATCACTCATCCACCTTATGCATTTTTGATGGATTGTAAGATGAATAGCGATGTGTAGCATTACTACTTGAGTAATCTTCAAAATCCTCTACCATTTCTTGATCGACTTGTTTGGTAACGGTAATTGGAATGTATTCCACTTTTACATTGGTTTTATCCAAACCAAAATCTTCAGCAGGCTTCAACCCGGTTGCTTTAATAAAACGATAAGCCTTAACGCAAATTGCTTGAAATGGGGTGAGCAAATTGTCCATTGAAATCCTTGAATTCAACACGATAAACTTAAAATCGGGATGATCAAATTGACCTCTAACCGATGCAAAAGCACTTTCGCCGGTAAGTTCTCCTTTTTCTACCATTTTAGAATGAATTTTTTTCATCATATACTCAATACGATGCTCCTCTTTAAAACCGAGTTGCAGGTTAACATAATAACACGATTTATCAATAACCTCGTTTACGGTGTAATGAACACCCCAAGGATCACTGATAATGTCAAGATGCAAAAACCAAACGACTTCGGCCTTTCTTGGGCGCTTTCTGAAAAGTGAATAAAATACGGTAGCATCCAATTTCGTAGGTGAATTGCTTCGTGTTGGATAAACAAGGTTAGTTGCTTCGAACGGGACATCTTTATCTTCTTTCACAGCATTCAATAATGGAATCACTTTCTGCATTGGGATGTAAGCAGTAATGTTCTTTCGCAACTGACGTGCTTTGTAATACAGGAACAACATTGCGAAAAAGGATGAAGCTAAAACTAGTGTAAACCAACCGCCATGGATTACTTTGCCTAGATTTGACATCAAAAATATCAATTCAATAAAAGTAAATACCCCAAAAATTGTAAGATACGCAAACTTCATTTTAGGATATTTCAATAACAAGAGGTAACAAAGTAATATTGAGGTCATGACCATGTTAATTGTAATGGCCAAACCATATGCTGATTCCATTGCCGTAGATTTCTGAAAAACGGCAATTACCAATAAGCAACCTGCCATTAGAAACCAATTGATGAACGGAATATAAATTTGACCTCTGTGATCTGTTGGATATTTCACTTTTAAATTGGTCCAGAGATTCAATTTAATAGCTTCATTCATAAGTGTAAATACTCCTGTAATCAAAGCCTGTGAAGCGATAATTGTTGCTGCGGTGGCTATACCAATGGCAAATGGTAAAATGTTTTCTGGAACCATAGCGTAGAAAATTGTTTCTTTTGCTTCTAATTCAAAACCAGGAGAGAGACAAAGAGCAGATTGACCTAGATAATTTAGCACTAAAAAAACACTCATTAAACCCCAACTGATTCGGGTATTCTCTTTTCCACAATGACCCAAATCAGAATATAATGCTTCGGCACCGGTAGTACATAGGAATACGGCACCTAGAACCCAGAAACCGCCATCTACATTTACGACTAAATTGTATGCATAATACGGATTAAACGCCGCCAAAACCTCAGGATTTTCACCAATATTAATTATACCGAGGTATCCTAAAAAGCCAAACCATACAAGCATCACAGGTCCAAAAGCTTTTCCAATCGCTGCAGTACCGAATTGCTGTACCGCGAAAAGTGCGACAATGATACCAACAACTACAGGTAAAACAGGGAAATCAGGGTTAATATTGTTAATCCCTTCTACTGCAGAAGATATAGAAATTGCGGGAGTTATAAAACCATCTGCCATCAAAGTGGCACATCCTATCAATGCGGGAATAATGACCCATCGGATTCTCTTGGATTTTAACAATGCAAACAGTGCGAATATTCCACCTTCACCTTTATTGTCTGCGTTCAAAGCAAAATAGATGTATTTGGTAGTGGCAAGAAGTATTAATGTCCATATTACACAGGATAATCCACCCATTATCCACTCGTAAGAAATGTGCTTTCCTCCCTCAGTTATTGCTTGAAAAACATACAGGGGAGAAGTTCCGATATCTCCAAATACAATTCCAATAGTAATAAGCACTCCGGCTAATGAAGCCTTGTTCGTATTAAGTGACATTTTTTTAAAGTTTGAGCAAATGTAATCGAAAAGTTTCTCGTGGAAATTGAACTATTAAAAAAAGTTAAAGAACTTTTTCTCAAAGGCTCATCTTTCATGAATTTTATTCAAAAAAGTGAATTCAAATTTTAATCAATTTGCAATCTATTTAGGCATTTGTTTTGGGTTAATCATTTTTTTAAAAGTTACATTAACTAAACAGAAATGAATAAAGTGATGTTTTCATTGAATAAACTAAGCTTTTTAATGAATATTTAAAGGCCCATTGTATCCTTCTCCACCTTAACTTTACGAGGTTCGTTAATTCAGAAAAAATTAACACCGTTTCTAAACTATATATGCTGTAACTATGGAGAAAAAATACGCGCTCAAGTCTATTTTTATGAATTCGATTTCTTCGAATTCATCGTTCTACTTAACAATCTTGACCTTTTTCCTTTTTGGACTAAGTGTTCACGGTCAAACTACATCTGATCGATTTCCTTTATCCAAGACATCAGTGAATGCCACAACTGAAAAAGATAAACAAGTCTACCAAGAAACAAATACCGTGTTTCAAACTGAACAACATAACAAAATCATTAGTCTTGATCAGGCAATTAGAGCTGGTTTCATTTCTGAAAACTATAGTGAAAACATTTCAAATCAGTACAACGCTAAGTTAACCTCTATCTGCAGTAAATGTATCATTGATGAAAAATTAGATTCAAGAGCAACATTTGTTTTCATCATGAATAATCCAACCGAAGCAGATAATCTTCTCAATTTTCTTGAAGAGTTTTATACCAATCATTAATAACCATTTATTAACAAACTATGAAAATTAATAAATCACTCAGTAACATTCTACTGATCGTTCTTGTTTTAATTTCTTCGTTAAACAATAATGCAAACAGTCAGTGCCTAAATGCGCCCAATGGAATCTGGCCAACTGCTACTTTCACACCAACCTGCGCGGCAACGTGTACTTTTCAAACGATTACAACAGTAGGATGGGCTGGAGAATACTCCAACGTCAACGTAATTGCAGGTAATACCTACAGGTTTAGAAGTTCAAATACCACAGATTTTATAACAATTTCAAATGCGGCTGGTACAGTGCCATTTGCTTCTGGAGTTGGAGGTGCACCTGGGATTACTTGGGTTGCAACAATCACTGGAACAGTAAGGTTTTACACACACATAAGTGCTGCATGTGGCTCCAACACAATCAGCAGAACCAGAAGTGTATGTTGTATAGGAGGCGGACCTACTGCTCCAGCGAATGACTTAGTTTGTAATGCAACAACAATAACATGTGGTTCTACCACAGCTGGAACCACGGTTAATGCAACTTCAACAGGAACGTATGAAGGAACAACCCTTTGTGGAACTGCTCAAAGCAGCGCCGGTGTCTGGTACCGATTTGTAGGTACAGGTCAAACCATAACTGCTTCTTTGTGCGCAACGGCTTGGGACAGTAAAGTACAAGTGTATTCGGGTGCAACATGCACTGCCTTGACATGTATAGGCGGTGTAGACGATAATGGTCCAGCGTGTGCAGGTCTATCGGCATCCTTTTCTTGGCCATCTGTTCTTGGAACCGTGTATTGGATTAATGTAAGTGGGTACTCTACCACTAGCGCATTTAGTTTATCATTAACCTGTGCTTCTGCTGTAGTTCCACCTGCTAACGATTTGGTATGTAATGCAACAGCTATTACTTGCGGTGCAACGCTAGCAGGAACAACGGTAAACGCAACAAACTCAGGGACTGGCGAATTCTTAACTTGTGGCACCAACCAATCCATGCCAGGTGTATGGTATGTTGTTCCTGGAAATGGACAAATCATGACCGCTTCACTTTGTGGAACCGTTTGGGACAGTAAGATTAGTGTTTTTTCTGGAACAAGTTGCGCGACTTTAACTTGTGTAGGGGGCATCGATGATAACGGCCCTGCATGTGCAACTACTTCTGCTTCCTTTTCATGGACCTCAGTTGTTGGTCAAAACTATTATATATTAGTGCATGGATTCAGTGCGGACAACGCTTTCAATCTGGCTTTGACCTGTACAACTCCTCCTCCGGCGGACGTTACTTCAATTACAGCAAGTGCAACAACTATATGTAATGGCCAATCGGCAACGCTAACGGCTAACGGCCCTGTAGGAACGGTGTATTGGTTTACGGGAAGTTGCGCAACTACGGGTCAAATTGCTACGGGAAATTCCATAAACGTTTCTCCAACGACCACCACTACCTATTTTGCCAGAAACTTCAACGCAGGTCAATGGAGTACAAACTGTGCAAGTATTACCATCGTAGTGAATCCAAATCCAACTGTTAATGCCGGTACAGATCAAACGATTTGTCCGGGTAACGTTAACTTAACCGGAACGGT
>JBILIM010000132.1:0-5280 GCA_044349985.1 Crocinitomicaceae bacterium | reverse complement strand
GACGGATAATGAATGCGCGCTTCAAATTTTCCAAGGACACTTTTTCCAAAAACCGTTAAACCATAATCAGCACTAATAACATCATTAGCTTCAAAATGGAAACTACCCGACTGTTTCGGTTTTTTAATAAGACCTTTAAAATAATTTCGTGATACCTTTTCTAGTAAGACCTTACCGTTTTCTGACACCATATAAACTAAATCCGGTAATTCGTTACCACTAATTTCGACCTCCACAGGTAAATCGCTTCCTTCTTCAATAGTCAATTTTGGCGTTTTCAGCTGATAACTGAATGGGGGAGGATCTTTATATTCTTTATTATAATTCAAAACCCGTTCCGTGCCCTGAATGAATAAAGAAGGGGCGGCAATTCCAATGGCAATGAAAATTACAAACAGTGGAATCAAATACTTAGCATATCTTCTATTTGAACCATAATCTATAGCTTTTGTAAATGCGATTCTACTTAGTTTATCGGAACGTTGTTGAACACTCGCACGCAGCAACTCAATGTTACCCTCATTCATTTCAATAGTATCTTGCAATTGCAGCGTGTTCTTCAATCGATCTGATATCTCCGGAAAAAAGGCACCGATTATATCGGATGCCTGATACCTATTAATTCTTCTACCAAATGAATAAAGCTTCATTGTTGGTCTCACCATATAATAAAGTAAGATCACAGCATTCAAACCAATAAATGAAAAGAAAAGAAAGGCTCTAAACCACATTGCGAAACGCCCATAAAACTCAACGCTTGTGGTCAACAAGAACGAGGCTAATAATACGACTACGAACAGCAAAAATCCTTTCAGTATTTGGTTCTTATAATACTTCCGTATAAACGCGTCTATTTGCTCAATTAAAATTTCAAAAGAATTCATCACTTTGCTTTATCACTAACCTTCTAAGGTAATACTTATAATCAACTTGCATGATTACAATTCTACTAAACTTCGTTAAATCTAACCCCTTCATTGGTACACCAAATGACACGATAACTTCTCCAATTAATGGTACAAAGCTGTTATCTTTGCAAAAAAAGTAATTATGACCAACACATCCGTTAGAGTACGATTCGCCCCATCACCAACTGGTCCACTTCACATGGGGGGTGTAAGAACCGCATTATACAATTATTTATTTGCAAAGAAAAACAACGGAACATTTATTATTCGAATTGAAGATACCGACCAAACCCGTTTTGTTCCTGGTGCTCAAGATTACATTTTGGAATCTTTAAAATGGTGCGGAATAGAACCAACTGAAGGACCAGGTATTGGTGGCGATTTTGGTCCATATGTCCAATCGGAAAGGAAACACTTATACAAACCCTATGCTGAGCAACTTATAACGGAAGGAAAAGCGTATTATGCATTTGACACAGCGGAAGAATTGGAAGCAGTTCGAGAAAAAGCAAAACAGATGGGTATGCCTAATTGGCAATACAACCATGTTACCCGAGCGGGTTTAAAAAATTCACTTACACTTTCACAAGATCAGGTAAATCAGCTGTTAGAGTCGGGTACACCTTACGTGATAAGAATGAAAATGCCTCGTAATCAAGATGTTAGGTTTGAAGACATCATTCGTGGATGGGTAGTTGTTAATACCAACAACCTAGACGATAAAGTTCTTTTTAAAAGTGATGGAATGCCAACGTATCACTTAGCCAATATTGTTGATGATCATCTCATGCAGATTTCTCACGTAATCAGGGGAGAAGAATGGTTACCTTCAGCTCCGCTGCATTACTTATTGTATGAAGCCTTTGGTTGGGAATGCCCTCAGTTTGCGCACCTACCATTGTTGCTTCGACCAGATGGAAATGGGAAACTCTCAAAGAGAGATGGAGACAGACTTGGATTTCCAGTATTTCCATTAGATTGGCACACAGAAGATGGCGAGCTGTATTCAGGATACAGAGAAAAAGGATACTTTCCGGGGGCGTTTATAAACATGCTGGCCTTTCTTGGCTGGAACCCAGGAACGCAGCAAGAACTGTTTTCAATAGAAGAACTTTCAGAAGCCTTTACGTTGGATCGGGTTTCAAAAGCGGGAGCGAAATTTGATCCTGACAAAACAAAATGGTTCCAACAACAATATTTAAGAGCTACTTCAAACACTGACCTTGCTCAAATGATACAAGAAAAAGGCGCGTCTTCAATCAATGACATCAATCAATTAACAGAAATCGCTGCGCTCATGAAAGAGCGCGCAACTTTCGTTGAAGACATTGTTTCAGAAGGAAACTACCTTTTTGAGGGCCCTAAAGCTTACGATGACCAATTGACTCAAAAAAAATGGAACGAACAAGCGCGCTCATTGCTTAGCGAATGGAAAATTGTATTATCAAACATTGATGTCTTCAATAAAGAAAATATAGAGCTTGAATTCAAACGTTTTCTCTCAGAAAGAAATTTAAATATTGGCATTTTTCTACCCGTTTTTCGATTGGCAATAACTGGAACGGGCATGGGTCCGAGTATGTTTGATATTTCAGATTTTCTAGGAAAACAGGAGTGTTTAACACGAATTGATTATGCACTAGAACAACTTCCTTAAAAAGATATTTACCTTATGAAACATACCATACACGTAAACGGAATAAAAATATACGCCTTTCACGGTTGTTTACCTGAAGAAGAAAAAATAGGGGGCCATTATCGTGTTGATGTTATGTTAAATACAAACTTCTCCGTTGCTGCTCAGACAGACGATTTGGAACAAACGATCGACTACGTCATAGTAAATAAAATTGTTTGTGAGGAAATGGCTATTCGTTCGAAATTAATTGAACACGTTGGACAGCGTATTGTGAATCGTTTAAAAAGAGAGTTACCCACGATTGAAACTATTCGTTTGACGGTTACCAAAATTTCACCACCTATTAATGGAGATGTGGATAATGTAGCTATAACGATTGATGAATTTTAAATAATACACTATTTAACATCCAATTTTATTATTAACTTTGCAACACTGGTCTCGTGGCCGAGCGGCTAGGCACCGGTCTGCAAAACCGTATACTCCGGTTCGAATCCGGACGAGACCTCAAAAACCCCTTAATGGGGTTTTTTTATGAACATAAAGCCACTTTATTGAAATCAAAATAAGGTGTACCTTTGTGTTCTCAATTGAACTGAGAAGTATGGAAGTATTGGTTACCGGTCCAGATGGTGTACTGGGAAGTAATTTAGTTAGAGAATTGCTTCAACGAAATTATAAGGTTAGTGTTTTTTTAGAACAAGGTAAAGACCCTATTACACTAAAAGATTTACCGATCCAACGGTATTTTGGTAACATCGTAGACGCTGATAACGTAAATGAGGCTGTTAAAGGAAAAGATGCTGTTTTTCATTGCGCTGCATCTACTTCTGTTTTTCCTGCACGAAATCCAATAGTTAACTTGGTTAACATAAAAGGAACAGAAAACATTGTAAACAGCTGTATTACAAACAATATACAGCGTTTAATTTATGTTGGAACAGCCAATTCATTTGCTTACAGCAATGATATTAACTCTCCTGGAACCGAAAATGGCCCTTATCTTTCGCAAAAATATGGTCTAGATTACATGGACTCCAAGAAAGAAGCGCAAGACATTGTGCTGAAAGCTGTTAACGACAGAAATTTACCTGCAATAATTGTCAACCCCACCTTTATGATCGGGCCTTACGATTCGAGACCAAGTTCTGGTGCAATGATATTGGGAGTTTATCAGAGACGCGTACCCGGATACACTCAAGGAGGTAAAAATTATGTTGCAGTGAAAGATGTTGCCTATGCAATGGCAAACGCCCTAACAATGGGAAGAGTTGGTGAGTGTTATATTTTGGGAAACAAAAATCTCAGCTACAAAGAAGCTTTCGAAACCATTGCGTCTTCGGTAGGAGTAAAGCCTCCTACACGAAAACTATCGAGTTTTATGGTTGTTGCATACGGGACTTTAAACTCATGGTTCGCAAAGATTTTCAACTACCAACCCGCTGTTACCCGTGAACTCGCTATTATTTCATGTGAAAAGCATTTCTATTCGCCTGAAAAAGCAAGAAAAGAACTTTTATTACCAGAAACCCCTCTTTCTCAAGCAATCGAAGAATGTTTCGAATGGTTTAAACAAAACGATTATTTAAACAAAAGATAATTCATGCAACCGCTTTACAACGATTTATCCTGGTTAAAATGGGAGGAACACGAACTTTCTAGTGTACTTCCTATATTACTCACCTTAGTAGGTTTTATCCTTTTTTGGTTTACAGCAAAATCTGATAAAATAAAGGCCTCTTTTTACCGCAACCACGACGAGGATACAGCATCTATAAAACACATTTTCTTTACAAAGTACTTTGGATTTTTTGCTATGGGGGTATTTCCCACTATTGTGTGCTTATTATTTCTGCCCAACTACAGTTTAGCGGATTACGGATTAACATTTATCTCATCCACATCCTTATTCTCATTATATTGGACTTTAGGATTGTGCGCTTTGGTAATTCCGTTGGCATATGTAAGCGCTAAAAAACCTAAAAATCTCATCAATTATCCACAGATTAGAGCTAAAGTTTGGACCCGAAAAACTGTTGCTATCCATGCCTTTGGCTGGTTTATATATCTTTTCGGTTATGAGTTCATGTTCAGGGGTATCCTGCTTTTTCCGGTAGTTGATGCTATAGGTGTTTGGCCTGCGATTGCTGTTAACATTGCGCTATATTCCGCAACACATATTCCAAAAGGCTTAGATGAAACGATTGGCGCTATTCCCCTTGGATTGGTGCTGTGTATCCTCACTTTAGTCTCTGGAACGATTTGGATTGCCTTGTTTGTTCATGTTGCAATGGCGTGGACCAATTGTTTTACCGCTTTAAAATTCCATCCGGATATCCATTATCAACCGAAAAGGTAAAACATGAAAAAACACGAAGGAAAAGTTGCTATCGTTACCGGATCAAGCAGAGGAATTGGTAAAGCAATAGCACTACAATTAGCTCAAAAAGGTGCATCAATTGTTCTGAACGGTAGAGATCTGGAAAGGCTCAACCAAACTGCAAAAGAAATAATGCAATACACCACAAACATAGAAGTGGTTTGTGCAGATGTATCCAACACTGCTGGAGCTCAAGAATTAATCGATCGAACTGTAAGTCGTTTTGGAAGAATCGACATGCTTATTAATAATGTGGGAATATCCATGCGTGGGAATTTTTCCGAACTGAATCCAGAAGTATTTAAAAGGGTTTTTGAAAGTAACGTCTTAGGTTCTGTATATCCTACCATTCC
>JBILIM010000131.1:0-5281 GCA_044349985.1 Crocinitomicaceae bacterium | reverse complement strand
AATAGGTTTGAGAAGCAGAAAAGTTGATATTAATGCATTGGACAAGAACAAACTAAAAAAGGATGCTCAATTTTATAAGTTGTTAAATATAATTGTTCCGGTTCTACTCGTAGCCGTTTTAGCAGTGCTTATGCTACTATTCAGAAAACGTAAATATGCGAAATAAAGCATGAAGAAAAACATACTTTTATTGGTTTCTTTGCTGGTATTAGCGGGTCTTGGTTGGTTCGCATTCAGCTTGATGAAGAAAAAACCGAAATCAGATTCCGAACTTATTGAATTTGCAATTGCTGATACGGCGAGCATTGATAAAATTGTAATTCAAGATCCAAATTCCAATACATTCACGTTATTGAGAGGGGAAAATATCTGGACAGATGGCGATGGCGGTTGCATCAATCAACAAAGTGTACAGTTTATTCTTGAAACATTCAAGAAGATTGAATTCAAAGGGTATCTTCCAGATAATTCGCAAAAGAAATTTGAGGAAATCATGTCTACTCAGCATACCAAAGTGATGATTTATAAAAATGGTTCATGGGTCAAAACGTGGTATATTGGTCCCCCAGCGCAAGATCATTACGGACAAATGATGCTGTTGGATGATGTTGAATTTGGAAAAAGTGCCCATCCGGTAATTATGAAAATTAGGGGAGAAAATGGGATCATAGAACCCCGCTTTTTTGCAGATAAACGAAAGTGGATGTGCACCAATATTTTCAGCGTAAGCTCGGATAAAATAGCGTCAGTAAATGTGAAATTCAATGATAAGCCTGAAATGAGTTTTAGCGTGATAAAAAATGGTGGTGATTTACAAGTCTTTCAGCAAGCTCAGCGCCTCACAATACAAGACACAGCTCGAGTTTACAGGTATTTACAGAATTATAAGAAGATTCACTTTGAATTGCCGAATTATGAGTTGAATACCTTCCAAATAGACAGCTTGAAAAAGACAGTTCCTTTTGCAATACTTACGTTAAAGGAAACTACCGGTAAAGCTACCACATTGAAAATGTTCAGAATAAAATCCAACGATAAAAGACCAAATGAATTTGGTGAAATTGTAGATAATGATTTGGATAGATTTTGGTGCCAATTATCCGATGGAAGTATTGTAAAATGTCAGTATTTTGTTTTCAATCCTTTGCTCTATGGAAATGTCTATTTCCCAATGGTTGCACCTGCCCCAAAAGCACAGTGATTGTTAATAAAAAATTATAAAAAATAAGGCTCAGCCGTGTTCCTGAGCCCGATGGTTTCTTAGTTTTGAATAAAATTTGAAGTAATGAATTTTGTAGTATCGAGTAGCGCTTTATTGAAACATCTTCAGAGTATTTCCGGTGTGTTGAGCACCAGCAATGCATTACCTATTTTGGATAATTTTTTGGTTGAGGTGGGGGATAACCAATTGACCATTTCCGCATCGGATCTTGAGACAACCATGAGAACAACCATGGAGGCCGAAACAAAAGAACCAGGTAAAATTGCTATACCTGCGAAACTTCTTTTGGATGTTTTAAAAGCTTTGCCGGATCAACCTTGTACTTTTTTAGTAAATACTTCCAATTATTCGATTGAAATTTCCTACGACAATGGAAAATCAAAAATGACTGGTTTCAATGGTGATGATTACCCTAAAACGCCAACACTTGAAAACAGTAATCAATTGAAAGTTTCTGGAGAGATTATTTCCAAAGCGATTAATAAAACATTATTTGCGACAGGGAATGATGAATTACGCCCGGTTATGAGTGGTGTTTATTGTCAATTCAGTCCGCAGGATATCATTTTTGTTGCGACAGATGCGCACAAATTGGTAAGATATCGTAGAACAGATTCACAAGCTACAGGTAGTTCGGCATTTATACTTCCTAAAAAGCCTTTGAATTTGATTAAATCAAATTTAACAGGTAGTGAAGAGGTATTGTTAGCGTACAACGAAAGCAATGCGGTATTTACGTTTAATGATTTGGTTATGGTTTGTCGCTTGATAGACGGAAAGTATCCGAATTATGAAGCCGTAATCCCAAAAGAGAACCCGAATGTATTGACCATAGACCGTGCTCAGTTTTTAAGTTCGATTCGACGCGTTTCCATTTTTGCGAACAAGACAACCCACCAAATAAAACTTAAATTGGCAGGCTCTGAATTGTCACTATCAGCAGAAGACATAGATTTTGCAAATGAAGCCAATGAGCGCTTAACGTGTCATTATGATGGTGATGATATGGAAATCGGTTTCAATTCACGATTTTTAATTGAAATGCTCAACAATCTCGAAGGTTCTGAAGTAAAGTTAGCTATGAGTGAGCCATCAAGAGCAGGGTTATTGATGCCGGCAAATAATGACAATCAAAATGAAGATATTTTGATGTTGGTAATGCCCGTAATGTTGAATAGGTAGTCTTATTCACTTGTACTGTCGCAGCTTGAGGGTTTATGGCAACAACTCATCTCGACTGTTTCCTTTCTATTTAAAGGTGATTTAATTTTTGATTGAACTTTTTGATCAATTTTAGGGCTGATCATAGGGATATTAAGGTTCATCCCTCTGAGTACGACAAGAAATCCGACACTAAAAAGAAGTGCGTTGGCATATTTGGAAAATTTCATTCTAAAACTGTTCGGGATTTTATTCGCTGCAAACGCAATCAGAATTAATCCCGGACTCGTTCCTAATCCGAACAAAGCCATTGCTAAAGCGCCATTCATCATGTCTCCTGCGACAAGCGCATTAAGTAGTGCGAAGTAAACCATACCACATGGGAGTAAGCCATTTAACATGCCGAATAAAAAGAGTTTGAACAGAAATTTTGAGTGAATTAAAGTTCCAAAACCTTTATTTATAAATGGAAGTTTATTACCGAATGGTAAGTTAAGGCTTACTTTTAATCCGAACCATTTACTCAAGGCGTAGCCAATCATAACAGTACCGGTTAAGATACTTACCCATTGAAGGATACCAAAGGTACTTGCCGTTATTCCAATAATTCCGATCACAAAACCTAAAAAGGAATACGTTACAATTCGACCGAAAGTATATTGCAAAATCCCGGTGAAAATAGTGAAGTTCGAATCCCTTTTTAGAGGCAATGACAATGCAATTGGACCGCACATACCAATACAATGAATGTTAGACGTTAAACCTAAAAGGATTGCCGCAAAGTAAATTCCCATGTCTTTAAAAATAAATTTCGCCTTTTCTTAAATAGGAGGTTTTATTGGCCTCAAATTTCAGTTCATAGTTGTATTTACCTTTAACAAGCTTTTCCAATGGAATAGAGAAAAACAGGGTTCCTTCAATTGGAAATTTTTGATCTAGGTTACTGTTATCAGGTCTGCTTAAAACAATTTCTGCATGTTCAATTGGGAGTTTATCAGGAAGCAAGATGTTAAGCATATTGTTTTTTACAACAACTTCAGGTGAAACGGCCAATTTATTCATATTATTCAGCTGATTTATTTCTTCCTGATAATTGATTTCCTTTTTGTAATAATCTTCACTGTCCAAGTCAATTTGTCGCGTCATTAAGATCACAGAAAGCGAGACAATAAAACCGATAAACAACGACATGGCAATTACTATTCCTTTTCCCCAGCTGATTTTCATTTGTGTTCGTTTAGAGTGTTGGTCCTATAAATTTTGTTTTTATGCGATCAATTTCTTTTCCATTTCCGTATACTTTTACATAAAGTATCTTTTTACCATTTTCGATTTCAGAAAAAGGAATCTTGATGATGAATCGTTCTTTCAATTGGTCTTCTTTTTTGAGTTTTAATTGTTTAACAACGGTTTCAATTTTTCCAATTCCATCTTCTAATTTAAGCGTTACATTAAAATTGTATTTGGTTTTGTTAATCATATTGATTTCGTATATGTTACTCACGACTCCTTCTTCTGAAATTTGAAATGTAGTACCGCGTTGACGCATAATATAGGTTTCAAAGTCGTTTCGAGTAATTAAGAGCGTTGTCAAAATGCCAGTTAATACAACGAGTAACGCAGAATAGGCTTTTACCCTTCTGCTCCATTGAAAACGGGTTCGGTATTTAATGCCGTTTTCAGAAACGAAACGTATCAATCCTTTTTCTTGACCAACGGATTCCATGATATGATCGCATTCATCAATGCATGCCGTGCAATTTATGCATTCTAACTGTGTACCGTTTCGAATATCAATTCCCGTCGGACAAACATGCACACAGTGCATGCAGGCGATACAATCTCCTTTTTTAGACTCCTGACGGTTTTCATCTTTTTTAAATTTTCCTCGCTGTTCACCTCTAACATGATCGTATGCGACTACCATTGAATTTGGATCGAGCAACACCCCTTGAAGTCGACCATAAGGGCAGATCGTTGTACATACTTGTTCGCGCAAGCGCGTAAATACAAAATAAAAAACAGTCGTAAAAATTACGATTGCGGTAAGTCCGCCAAGATGTGCACCCAATGGATCTGTTTGAATTTCCCATAAACTTTCCGAGCTAATGATATACGCCAAAAAGGTATTGGCAATCAGGAAAGACACGATCCAAAATAGGGAATGTTTGAAAAGACGCTTCACTATTTTTTTTCGATTCCAAGGAGCTACAGCCAATTTTTTTTGTTCATTCCAGTCGCCATCGATCCAGTATTCGAGCCTACGAAATAGCATTTCCATAAAAATGGTTTGCGGACAAACCCATCCGCAAAATAATCTTCCGTAAATGATGGTAAAAAAGACTACGAAAATTACTCCGATAATCATTGCTATGGCAAATAAAAACATGTCCTGTGGCCAAAACACTTTACCGAAAATGATGAATTTACGTTCCAGAATATTGAAAAGTAACATTTGTTCACCTCCAATATAAACGTGTGGGGCTAAGAACAAAAATGCCAGCAAAAAATAGCTGACAATTTTGCGTTTTGAATACCATTTACCCTTGGGTCTTTTAGGGAAAATCCAAACTCGTTTTCCTTCTTCGTTTACAGTAGAAATGTGGTCTCTGAATGATTCTTCCTGATATTCCTCTGATTCCATTTGTGCTTAAATTTTAAAGCATGTTGTATAATGCATTTTTTGGATTTTAATTATTGTTTTTTTCCGTCTTTATAGAGGTCTCCTTGTGGTGCTTTTCCTTTGGCATCAGGCAAGGAAAGTACAAATGAACCTACTTGCTGTATTTGAACGGGATTTAATTTTGATGCATGCTCAGGCATTCCGTTTGGTGTTCCTAATTTAATGGTTCTGAAAAGGTCCTTGATGTCATTTCCATAAATCCAATAATCGTCAGT
>JBILIM010000339.1:0-2848 GCA_044349985.1 Crocinitomicaceae bacterium | reverse complement strand
ATAGTATCCGTTTGATATTTGCAACCACTCAAATTATAAGCAAGAGCAGAATACAATCCAGGTGAATTAATTGATGTTGATAATCCCTCATTGCCATTGGACCACAGACCATTACTTAAGTTTTCACTACCTAAAAGCGTTAATTGACCATCGTTTGTGCATAGTGAATCGTTTCCAAAAATTGAAGCACTAAACTGATTTTGTAACATTAGATTTAAAGCATGCGGTTTACCATAACCATAATTGTTATTGGCAACAACTCCGGTATATCCGTCAGTGAATGCAGTGGAAATTAAATCCGTTTTGAAATCTGCATACGAGGCCTTATCACATTTTTCAAGATATAAAGCTGCAATTCCAGCAATAACTGGTGAGGCCATTGAAGTGCCTCCGTTTCTGGCATGCCAGCCACCGGAATCAATCAAACTATTATTTAACGGGTTAGTTAATAACCAAAGTGGGGCTGCAGCCAGACTAACATCACCTGAAGCAGAAATGTCAGGTTTAATTATATTTTGACGATTAGGACCTCTACTGGAATTTGGACTTCTTTTGCCTACAGGCGTATTATCATTTGCTGGGGTGTAATAATTTCCGTTTTTATCAATATGTCCATTTCGGTTTCTAACATTTCCGACGGAAATTACTTTTTCGGAACAGTTCCAGGAAGATACTATTGTTTGAAGTGAATCGGGTAAAATATAGTTGACGATTTCAGGGTAGATGGATAAACTTGGCACATTGTACACGATATCATTTAAACCCAACCATGCTCCTGACCATAAATCGTAATTTCCACTTCCGAAGGTTTTAAAACTGTATAAATATGAGCTTGAGTCTATATTACTGAAATAAGATTCCAAATGAAAATTCCCATTCACAATTTCGGTGTAGGTTTCAATGGTAGCAATGCGTTGACCTATATTGTTGTATAAAGTGTCATAAGTTGGGCTAGAAACTAAACTCGATAAGGTGTTATGAAAATCTGTTACCCCTCTTTCGTTATAGTTTCCACTCGATAAGTTGGCACCATAACTAAAGTTGAAATTGGCATCTGTTTGGTCCGTCCACAAATCAAAGTAAATATGATTAGGTCCGAGGGCAGCAGAACTGGAAGAATTGTTTTTAAACCAAACAAAAGAAGTATCACTGTCGATATCATTATGAACATGATATTTTCCTTTTTCCCCAGAATTTCCTGCAGCACTTACAACGATTCTTCCCGTTGTGTCATCAAGAAGTGTTTCAATGTATTCAGCAGCTGGATCGTTACCATCATGACTACCTAAATAGGTTCCCAAGCTTAAATTAATCACTGCGGGCATATTTAAAGAATCGGCAACTTTGAATATATAATCGCAAGCATCGGCAATAGTTAATGTCCAATTGGCCAAGTTAAAATCAGTCTCAACAATAATGAGATTGGCATCAGGAGCCATGCCTAAATGTGTTCCATTGGCAAAACCATTTGAAGCCGCCATTCCAGTAACAGTGGTGCCATGCGCAGTGGAATTTTCAGTACTAATGCAGGAGCCATTGTCGATTTGATCTTTTGTCCAAACAATACCATAATTGTAGGGTTCAGGAACTAATCCTCCTGAACTTAATGAATGGTCCCAATATCTTAATACCCTTGTTTTTCCTAAACTGTCCTTAAAGTCGGGATGATTCCAGTCTAAACCTTGATCAACAATTCCAATGATTACATTTTTCCCTGTGTAGGATTGATTTAACCCAGAAGATCCATTATGAACAGGATTCACATGATATAAAAGAAGCGTAGTATCCGATAAGACCGCAGGAGGGGCGAATTCAAAATAAAAATCATTCAATGCCCCAGATTTAATAGTTGTGTCAATCCAATTCGGTGTGGCGTTGATAAATAAAAAATTTTCAGATTCATACTTAATCAAAATATGATCTCTTCTAAGCAATTCGAAATGTTTTTCAGATTTAGAAATACAAAAAGCTGTTTCTTTTTGAGGGTTAGAACTTAGATATTCCTTGAATCCAAATTGAAGCTGTGCTTTTGCATTTGAAATGACCGCAAATAGCGTAATAAATGCTAATATAAATTTCTTTTTGTAGTGCATAGAAAATGTTGTATTGTATCCAAATATAATTCTTTATTAGCAATTTTTTTATTGTGTAAGCTTGGTATATATTTGTTATATTCGCTATTCATTCGAAATTCAATTTTATTCAATATGAAGAAAAAAATCTTTAAGTTAAGTTTCATACTTATTGCATTTGGCTTAAGTAGTTTTAGTTATTCCCAAAGTACTGATGAAACTATAAATTGGTACAATGGAAAAGGTCCAGGAATGGAAACCGACGTGGCCTATAAAATGTTAAAAAAGAAGAAGCCAACTGATGTAGTCGTAGCAGTAATTGATTCTGGAGTAGATGTTGAACATGAAGATTTAGAAGGAAAAATTTGGATAAATAACGATGAGATTGAAGGAAATGGTGTTGATGATGATAATAACGGTTATGTAGATGATATTCATGGTTGGAATTTTTTAGGCAATGCTAATGGTGAAAATATCGATGCTACACGACTTGAAAAAACTAGGATTTATGCAAAATTAAAATCAAAATACGAAGATGTTGATGTTCAAAGTGTTGAAAATAAAGAGGAGTATGAACTATACCTTAAAGTAAAAGAAGAGGTAACAGAAACATACAAATCATTGAAAGCTGAATATAAAGAGTATAAAGATATCATTGATGCCAATCCGGATTACAAAAAATACTACAACGATCAGTTGAAGTACAATTTAAATCCAGATTATGACGACAGGTCATTAATAGGAGATAACGCTGAGGATATCAATGATACTAAATA
>JBILIM010000006.1:0-16840 GCA_044349985.1 Crocinitomicaceae bacterium | reverse complement strand
CAACAACTACGAAGGTCCAGATGCATTGCATGGAACACACGTTTCAGGAATTATTGCAGCTGTAAGAGGAAATGGAAAAGGTGGTGACGGGGTAGCAAGTAATGCTCGGATAATGTCGTTGAGAGCAGTTCCAAATGGCGATGAGCATGATAAAGATGTGGCTTTAGCGATTAGATACGCGGTTAATAATGGAGCTCAAGTAATTAATATGTCCTTCGGAAAGTCGTATTCACCAAACGCGAAATGGGTTTATGAAGCATTAAAATATGCGGATTCAATGGGGGTACTTGTTATACATGCTGCAGGAAATGATAACGCAAATGTAGATGAGACGCCTAATTTCCCTACTGCAAAATACGATTTTCAAAACGCAGAATTGAACCATTACCTTACAATTGGTGCTTCAACCAATGATAGTAAAGGAGCTTTAGCAGCTGATTTTTCCAATTATGGAAAAACAATGGTAGATGTTTTTGCACCAGGATATGAAATTTACAACACTGTTCCGAATAATGAATACCAAAATTTACAAGGTACCTCAATGGCAGCACCAATGGTTGCTGGAGTAGCTGCGATGTTGAAGGGTTATTTTCCTAAGTTGACTATGCTTGATGTGAAAAATGCAATCATGTCTTCCTCAGCATCATATAAAGGAACAATGCAAGCGCAACCAGGTACATATGAAATGGTTGATTTTGCTGAAATGTCAATTGCTGGAGGGGTTGTAAATGTAAAGAATGCCGTTATATTATGTAAAAAACTTGAAAAACAAAAATAATTTTACTCTGTAATTTTTAAAAAGCTGGCATATTTGTCAGCTTTTTTTTTAAAAGGATTCTATAACCTTAAATTATTAAATGAAGAAGAACATAACATTACTATTACTTACTTGTTTTCAATATGTTAGCTTCGGCCAACAAAATTTAGATTCAATAATTGATCAATGGCACCTTAATGCAGCCAAATCAAATCTAAATGAATACTTCAATATAATGTCTGAAGACTTTGTTTTTTTGGGTACTGCTCCTGGTGAAAGATGGGGCAAAACGGAATTTTATAGTTTTTGTCAGCCGTATTTTGAAAAAGGAAAAACTTGGGATTTTAAACCTTCTGAGAGAAATTGGAAATATACTGAAGATAGCACCGTAGCTTTTTTTGATGAAAACCTTGATACTTGGATGGGAGGATGCCGAGGAAGTGGGATATTAAAAAAACAAGACGATAACCATTGGAATATAATCTATTATAACCTTACCGTATTAATAGAGAACGACAAGATGAATAAATTCATCCGGTTAAGATCGAAAAAAAAGAAATAACCCTTTTAGTTATTGATTTCCTTTAGCGTAGTCAGCCAAAAATTGCTGTAGACCAATATCCGTTAAGGGATGTTTTGCCAAAGCTTTAATTGCACCTAATGGTCCAGTCATAACGTCTGCACCAATTTCAGCACAGTTTATAATATGCATAGGATGACGCACAGATGCAGCTAAAATCTGAGTGTTAAAAGCATAATTATCGTAGATTAAACGAATTTGAGAAATTAAATCCAAACCATTTGATGAAACGTCGTCCAATCGGCCTAAAAAAGGAGAGATGTACGTAGCTCCTGCTTTAGCTGCTAATAGCGCTTGTCCGGCAGAGAAAATTAAGGTGCAATTCGTTTGGATTCCTATGTTTGAAAAATATTTTATGGCTTTTATGCCCTCAGTTATCATTGGAACTTTAACAACAATATTTTTATGTAAAGATGCCAATTCTTCTCCTTCTTTAATTATACCATCAAAATCAGTTGATATAACTTCAGCACTTACTGGGCCGTCTACAATTTCACAAATAGTTACGTAATGTCTAAGAATATTATCCTTTCCTGTAATTCCTTCTTTCGCCATCAGAGATGGATTGGTAGTTACGCCATCCAAAATTCCTAAATCATTGGCTTCTTTTATTTCGCTTAAGTTGGCCGTGTCGATGAAAAATTTCATAAAATATTTTTTTTGCAAAAATAGTCCATGTGTGCTGACCTGGAAACGTTGATGGGGTTACTTTTATTAAATCTTATTCACAAAAAGTAAAAAAAAAGAGGGGTAAGCTACTCGTATCGCACCGCTACAACCTCTTGCCTTTGCTACGTTCCCGTCCTGGAGGATTAAGAGGGAGCTGGTCGTACAAGACTTACCCCAATACAAAGTTAGTCGAATTTTAACGACTTGAAAGAAGTTTTATTTAAAAAATATTGAACCTGATGAAAATTACAGGTGCATAAAGTTCTTCTTGGCAAGAAGCTCGTCTTCGGATTCTCTAAAATCTGGATCATCTACGCAACAATCTACAGGGCAAACAGCAGCACATTGAGGTTCGTCATGAAAACCAACACATTCGGTACATTTGTCATGCACTATATAATATACATCCATATTAACAGGTTCAAACTTTTCAGATGCATCAATATCACTTCCTTCTAAAGTTGTTATCATTCCTTTTAAAGATGTGCCTTCGGCATAGCTCCATTCGGCACCTCCCTCGTAAATTGCATTGTTCGGACACTCAGGCTCACAAGCCCCACAATTAATACATTCGTCCGTTATCATTATTGCCATATCAGCTGAATTTTATTTGCAAATATACTAACGTCGTATTGAATCGTTTTGTTTAAAACTTAAAAAAGTATTTTAGGATGCATTGTTTTAATTTTGTGCATGCTCAAAACAGAAATAATAAAATCATTCGTGCAATTGGGAGATGTATTGCTACACTTGATCAATGCTGATGTAAAAAAAACGTTACCTTTTCCTTTGGATGATGAAATGTGTGAAAATTTTCAAAAGTGTTTCAAATCTCAAAAACTCAAAAACGGGTGGTTTACAGAGGAAAATGTTATGCTCTCAATTAAAAATCACGGAGATAATTTGTCCTACGACAAATTAATTGAATGGCAATCTGATTATGGATTTGCAACCTGTCCTAAGTCGGTATTAGTTATAATGGCAGGAAATATACCACTAGTGGGTTTTCAAGATTTTGTTTCTGTACTAATAAGTGGTCACAAAATAAAATGTAAGTTGAGCTCTGAAGATAATACCTTATTACCATTCATTAGTGAGGTATTAATAAAAATAAATCCACAGTTCGCAGAACGAATTTCATTTATCCATGGCGCCGCCAATGAGTTTGATGCTGTTATTGCTACTGGAAGCAACAATACAATAAGTCAATTTCAAACTTACTTTTCGAATTATCCATGTTTATTTCGAAATAACAGGACTTCAATAGCTGTAATTAGCGGGGATGAAACAGATGATGAACTCAAAAAACTGGGATCAGACATTTTTACTTATTTCGGATTAGGTTGCAGAAATGTATCACATCTATTAGTTCCACGTGATTACGATTTAAATAACTTGTTCAGAAATTTTATTTCTTTTTCAGAAATCGTTAATCACCATAAGTATGCAAACAATTACGATTATCACCGGGCTATATTTATGCTGAATAAAATTGTTTTTTTAGATAATAATTTTTTGATACTTGTTGAAAGTGAAGATTTAAATAGCCCAGTTTCCGTAATAAATTATCACTACTATTCCTCACAAAATGAAATAGTCAACTATTTGAATAAACATAAAGATGGTATTCAGGTAATTGTAGGAAGAAATTATTTGAATTATGGAAGTGCTCAATCTCCTTCATGGCTAGATTATCCAGACAATATGGATACCATGAGATTTCTCCTAGAAATCTAGTTGTCATTTATTTTTTAAGGTTGCTTCAACAATAACTTTTTCTTGTGTGCGTTTAAGGTTTTGTCGTTAATAAAAAGGTAACATTACGCGATTGTTGTTTTGAAACTTTTTTGTTATGTTTGCGACCTAATCGAAAAAATATAAAATTATAGCTATGAGTAAAAATAAAACTATTAGTGGGTTCAACTCCTTAATGTCAGTGCTTTCAATTGTAGTGTGTCTGGTTGCTGGAGTTTTAATTTATTCTTATGTTTTCGGTGCACCCGAAAATTTTGACGCAGAAGGAGAACCAGTTCCTCTAGTTGAGGGCGAAGATGTAGGTTGGTCCGAAAATGTACCACATTATTTAGGTACAATTTACAAAGGGGGATTTATAGTACCGATTCTTGTAGCTATTAACCTTATTATCATTATTTTCTCAATTGAGCGTTTTGTAACACTTTCTTTCGCAAGAGGAAAGGGGCGACCTGATAAATTCGTTGCCAACATTAAGTCTTTGTTAGGCAATAAAGACATTGCTCCAGCGATCGAAGCATGCGATAAGCAGAAAGGTTCTTTGGCTAATGTTGTGAGATCTGGTCTTGTGAAATACGATCACATTATGGATGATAAAGAATCCAACAAAGAACAAAAAGTTGAAGCATTAAAGAAGGAGCTTGAAGAAGCTACAGCTCTTGAGTTGCCTATGTTGTCTAAAAATCTCGTAATCCTTTCAACATGCGCATCTATTGCAACGCTTATCGGTCTTATTGGTACTGTATTGGGTATGATTCGTTCATTTGCTGCGATGAGTGGTGGTGCTCCGGATACTTCTGAATTAGCAACTGGTATTTCTGAAGCTTTGATCAATACCTTTTTCGGTATTGCAGGTTCAACTATCGCAATTATAATGTACAATTTCTTTTCTACAAAGATTGATGCAATGACATATAGCATCGATGAAGCGTCGTTTACAATTGTTCAAGATTTTTCTGCTAGCCAGAAATAATAAGAGTTTTTGATTTAACTTTAAATTTAAGAAGATGCCAAAGATTAAAATGCCGAAAAGCTCGCCTTCCATCGACATGACACCCATGGTTGACTTGGCGTTCTTATTGGTTACCTTCTTCATGTTGTCAGCCTCTTTTAGAAGTCCGGAACCGTTTGAAGTTTCTCTTCCATCGAGTGTTACTGATAAGGATATTCCAAAAAATGCAATCGTTGTTACCGTTGATAAAAGCGGAAAAATATTCTTTAATGTATCTAACGCAGAAGCTAAAGGTGAGATTCTAGATAATATTGCTACAACATATAAAATAAACTTTACCGAAAAAGAAAAGGAAGAGTTTAAAATGATGGCAAGTTTTAGTTGTCCCGTTAGTAAGTTAAAAGAGTACATTAACGCTGAGGCTGAAAAAAGAAAAGAAGCTTTTAAAGAAGGAATTCCTGCAGATACAACTGAAGCGCTTACTAATGAGTTGAGATATTGGATTCAATTTGGTGATGCTGCTGCAAGGAATACAGGAAGAACCAATTATGAAGAAGCTAAGCTAAAAAATTCCGATGCTAAAATCGATGATTTTAAACCAAAATACATTCTACGTGTAGACGGTGATACGGAATACAGCAAAGCAAAAAGAGTTATTGATGTGTTTAGGGATTTGAACCTAAATAACCTCAACTTTGTAACATCCATGGAAATTGCTCCTATATAAATTAAAATTCTATGGCAGAAATTGCAGATGGTGGTGATAAAGGCCACGGTAAAAAAGGTAAAAAACGGGCAAAAAAGAGTAACCCAAGGATTGATATGACACCAATGGTGGACTTAGCATTCCTTTTGTTAACATTTTTCGTACTTACCTCAACTTTTAGTAAACCGAAAGTAATGAGTCTGGTTTATCCTGCAAAACTGGATAAAAACGATGAAGTGAAACAACCAGAAATCAAAAATGCAATTACTTTCCTATTGTCGAAAGATAAAATTTACTACTATTCTGGTAAGTTTTATGGTAAAAATGATGCTAGTCCTTCAGGTCCAACTAAATTAAGTGAAACAAATTTCGGTCCTGATGGTGTTAGGAAGTTACTCTCCGAAAGAAATGAGTTCGTACTAACAGAAAAGTTAAACTTGCAAAAAAAGTTAAAAGCGAGGGAAATAGATACGCTTACTTACGACAAACAGATTATTGAAGCGAAAAAGGATAAAAAGTCCTTGAAAGTTTTAATTAAAACGGATGACAAAGCAATTTGTAAAAATTTTATCGACTTGATTGATGAATTAAAAATTGCCGAAATCGGAATTGTTGCTCCTATTGATGATGATGGATTTTTAGAAGAAGAAAAGGAATTGTTAAAACAAAAACTGAAATAAGATGGGGTTCATTTATGTAATTATCGGTTTGGTGGCTTTCGTAACATTATACGATTACATCACCTCTAAGTCTTGGCAACAGATCACTTCTTCTGATAGGAATGAACTGGTGTTCAGTCACAGAAATCGCGGATATGGGGCTTATGTATTGAGAAAGTCATACGAAAAACGCATGCTTCTTATTACCTTAGCTTTATTATTAATATTAACTGCGCTTTTTAGTGTATACTTTTATATACGTTCTCTTCCAGAGGAAAAGGAAGACGATACTAAAATGATGTGTGAAATGGTGAGTATGGATATGATGAAGCCGAAAAAAGAAGCAACACCTCCGCCACCTCCGCCACCTCCACCACCACCAAAAGAAACACCTCCACCAGTTAAAACAGTGGCTTTTCCTCCTCCAATTGTCTCTGATAGAGATGATGATCAACCGATTGAAATACCGGACGACAACACAAACGTAGGTAAGGAAACGAAAGACGGAGTTGATGATCCATTTGCGTTCAATCCTGATGAAGAAGATGGAACTCCCGAGTTCAAAGAAAACAAAGTGGTTGAACAAAAAATAGAGCCGTATACATTTGTTGACGAAGAAGCTGAATTTCCGGGTGGTTTTGCAGGTGTAATGCAATTTATTAATGATAATTATAAGTATCCTGATATCGCTAGAGAAATGCAAATTCAAGGTAAATTGTACGTGCGATTTGTTGTGAATACGGACGGTACAGTCTCCGATGTATCTATCGAACAAAAGATGGTTCCATCTTGTCCAGAATGTGATACTGAGGCATTAAGAGTAATTCGTAAACTGAATGGTTGGAAGCCAGGAAAAATAGCCGGACGAAGTGTTCCACAGTGGTACGTTCTACCGATATCCTTATCCTTAGGAAATTAACATACTTTAATAACTCCCCGACAAGTCGGGGATTTTTTTTATTCAATTGAAAATTCTTTCTAGTATTACAGGATTTGTTGTTGTTTTATCGTGTTTGGTGCTTGTCTATTTTTTTGTATTTACAGAAATTGGAATAGATAAGATCAACGGGAATAAAAGAACGATTTTAATCATCTTTTTAGGTTTGTATTGTATTTACAGATCCTACAGATTGCTTAAAGGCTTAAAAGAAATAAAACATGACAAAGAGTAAATTTTTAATTTATTTAGGATGTTCGTTTTTATTTAACATATTGTTCACTTCGTGTGAACAATCAAAAAGGAACGGAGGTGATACACATAGGGTAGGGAATGTCGATTTTTTTGTAGACGAATCATTCAAGCCATTATTTACAACTTGTGTAGATACTTTTAGAGGTTTTAATCCAAAGGCGAAAATTAATGTAATATATGAACCGGAAGCAGTAATCATTAATAAATTTTTAAATGATTCTATTAAAGCTGTATGTGTTTCTAGAGATTTAACCAATGAAGAAAAGAAATTTCTGAATTCGAAAAAAATAAATGTTAAAACGGATAAAATTGCAACAGATGCAATCGCACTAATCGTTAACAAATCCAATGCAGATTCTATTATTTCCCTAGAAGGAATAAAAAAGATATTAAGTGGTCAATTGTCAGAATGGAATTCTTCGAAAACGAAAATTAATGTGGTTTTTGATAAAACGAATTCTGCGAATTACAATTACTTGAGAAGGCTAGTTAACCAGGAAAAGTTCCCTGTTAATGTTTTTGCAGTAGAAGGCAATCAACAAGTAATTGAATACGTTAAAAGTAACAAAAGTGCATTGGGTATAATTGGTTTAAATTGGATTAGTGACAGTGATGATCCTAAAGCAGTTAACTTTATGCAAGGCATAACGGTTATGGGGGTTTCGGTAAAGGATGGTGAGCAGGACTATAAGCCATTTTCAGGCTATTTGTATACCAAAGAGTATCCTCTTACTCGTGAAATATGGGTATTAAACAAAGGAAGTCGCAATGGCTTACACTCAGGATTGATTTTGTTTATGAAGGGAGAAAAAGGACAGATTATCGTTCAAAAGTCTGCATTGGTTCCTGCATCTGCACCGATAAGACTAATTGAAGTAACTAGTGAATAATTTATTAAGAAAACTTTCTTTGAACATTTAATTTTTAATTTTGGCAAGACAATTGTTATTCAATACAAAAAAGTAAAATGAAAACTCAATTAACTACATTTTTTTCAGTGCTATCATGCGGATTTTCATTCGCACAATCGCTTCAAGATGGTATAAATAAAACCGAAAATGAGCGTTTTACAGAATCAAAAGCCACTTTTGATGCATTGATAACCAAAGAACCTAACAATGGTGCATATTATTTCTATAAAGCTGAGAATTTCTTTGAATGGTCACAGGTGGATAAAGCTCCTGAGTACATAGATTCGGCTAAGGCAGCATGGTCTAAAGGTATAACACTTGACCCTGAAAATCCACTATCTATAGTGGCGCAAGGTAAAATTCAATGGTTGAATAATGATGCAGTAGGAGCAAAGGCTACTTTTACTAAAGCGCTAAGTGCTACAAAAAGCAAAAATACGGAGGTTATGCGTGGAATTGCAGAAACGTACATTGAGTCTCCAGTTCAGAGTTTGGATGATGCAATTACCGTTTTGAGCTCTGCCATTAAATTGGATCCTAAAAATGAGGATTCTCAATTGCTCATGGGGGATGCATTGTTGGCAAAAACTCCGGATAATGCAAGTGAGGCAATAAAATACTACAATGAGGTTTTGAAAATTAATCCAAAGTCGCCAAGAGGTATTGTGAGAGTTGCAAATATATACAGGCGTGCTCAAAACTGGGAAACTGCAAATGATTATTATAAAGAAGCTATTTCTATTGATCCAACTTACGCTCCGGCATATAGAGAAAATGCAGAATTATATTTCTTGTTCGGATCTGGTGCACTTGCAATTCAGAATTGGGAAAAGTATTTGGAATTGAATAATGGAAATGAAGCGCGATACAGATACGCATCTTCTTTATACATTGCGGGTCAATATTGTGACGCGATCAAACAAATCGAATCTTTGCAATCTGCTAATTATAATAACTATTTCATGGAGCGTATTCTGGCATTTTCTTACTATGAATGTAATAAAGCGGATGGGATAGATGTAGCTATGGCAACATCGAATGGTCTTAAAGCTCTTGAAAGATATTTTGGAATTGTTCCAACGGACAAAATTATTTTTGAGGATTATAAGTATAAAGGGATGTTACTCTCTCTCTCAGGAAGTGATTCATTGGCAATAATAGAACTAACAAAAGGTTATGAAATAAATCCAACGGCTCATGAAATATTAGGTGAAATAGGGAAGTTGTATTTCAAAGCCAAGAAATACGATAAAGTAATAGAAATATATAACAAAAAGAAATCAGTATCAGATTTAAAAGGATTAGAATATTATGATTTAGGTAGATCGTATTATTATGGGCCTAAAAATTATGTTGCTGCAGATAGTGCTTTTGCTAAGCTGAATGAACTATCTAATACGTATTACCCAGGCTTCTTGTGGAGGGCTCGTGTAACTTACTTTGTTGATACAGTTCAAACAAATTACAGCCAGAAACCATATTATGAAAAGGTTTATGAATTAATTACAGCTGATGATAAAAATACCAAATTTGGAAAAACTGCATTTATTGAATCAGCAAAGTATTTAGGACGTTATTATAGTTTAGATGTTTCTCCAGCTAAAGATATTACAAAAGCGAAGGAATTTTGGACTAAAATTATTGAAATGGATCCAAATGATGCTGACGCATTAGCATTCTTCAAAGCAAATCCATAAATTGAATTTTACAACAAATAAAAAAGGTCGCAAATTGCGACCTTTTTTATTGAATTTTATTTCCTTTCTAGAGCAAGGTTATTATGAGTTGACTAAAAATTTTGGCGTAATTGTTTAGGTTAGTTTTACTCGAAAGTTCAAGTCCTTTCATATATTGCTCTAAAGCCTTCTCATTTTCACCAATTGTATCCAATTCATTACCTGTTTCCAATAAATAGTTCAAATCTTTTTCAATCAATTCCATATCAGTTTGAATTTTCATGTTACAAAGTAAATCCAACTGTATTAAGCTAATGTTAGATAAATGAAAGTAAATTGTTATGTTTAGAAAGTTGTATGTAAAAAAAAAAATCCCTTTCGGGATTTTTAATTTTTATTTGACAATTTCGAGTTCGTCTACAATATGTGAAGCTCCTGAATATTTGTCAATTAACCATAACACATATCGGATATCTACATTAATGGTTCTTTGAAGATCTGAGTCAAAAATGACATCACCAGCCATGGCTTCGATATTACCATCAAAAGCCAATCCAATAAGTTCACCTTTACCATTTAAAACTGGAGAACCTGAATTACCACCTGTAATGTCATTGTCTGTTAAGAAACAAACCGGCATGTAGCCGTTTTCGTCAGCATAAACTCCATAATCTTTTGCTTCATAAAGATCTAACATTCTTGAAGGTAAATCGAATTCTGGGTCGTTTGCTTTATATTTTTTTACAAGACCTTCCATTGTTGTGTAATAATTAACAGCAGCGTCATTTGTTGGATCCTCAGGTAAGGACCTTACTTTTCCATACGTTAATCGCAATGTTGAATTGGCATCAGGATAGTCAATCGAAGCCAATTTAGATTTTCTTAATCCTTCAACTAGCAGTCGGTATGCTGCGGTAAAATCATTTTGAGCTTTCTCAACTTCAGGTGATTTAGTCATCAAATGCGCAATAAGATTAGTTGATAAATTCATTAAAGGGTCGTTCGTTATTAAAGATGCATCAGGATTTTTTAAAAATGCAATCATTTTTTCATTAGAAGCAAAAATACTTTCCGTAAAGTATTTATCAATAGTAGCATCAAAATTACCATTCATAGCTGTTACAACTGAAGCAATCGGATATCCAGTTGATTTACTCGAATACAATTTTAATTGTGCCTTTAAAATTTCAATTTCTGCTGGTAAGTACATTTCAGCAGTAAATGTATTTATTGATTCCTCTAGCGTTAGTAATAAATTTGCTCGAGTAGCTTCATCTGCATTTGCATAGGTAAGGAGTTCTTTTCCTATTCCTCTTGCTAAGGTTCCAAATGCAGATGTTCTTAATAATTGTTGCAAGTAATTGTCGTGTCTTGATTTTTCATTTGTTAGTCCATAATAGGTATTTATTGTGGAAACGACCTTGCCATATTTATCTTTATTTTTCTTTTTATTCGCCCATTTATTGAATTTTGCTTCTTGTTTGGCTTTCGTTTCTGCCGTATTAAAAGCTGTTAACGCGTCAATCATACCTTGTCTGTTTTTCCAATAGTTGGCAACCCCGGCATATTTAGAAGCGTAAATTAGATTTACTGCTTCATCTTGTTCCATATATTTTTTCATTGCATCCATACCTGTTTTTGAACCTTCAACCCAAGCCGGATAAGCGTATTTTACATTTTGGTCAATTCCTCCAGAAGGCATCCATCTATTGGTTCTCCCTGGATAACCTAGTATCATAGCGAAGTCGTTTTCTTGAACGCCGCTTGTATTTACCTTTAAATATTGTTTAGGTTGAAGAGGAACGTTCGCAGTTGAATATTCTGCAGGTTGACCATTGGCATCTCCATAAACACGAAACATTGAAAAATCACCTGTATGTCTTGGCCATTCCCAGTTGTCCGTATCGCCACCATACTTTCCGATGCTTTCTGGCGGTGTACCAACAAGTCTTACATCTTTGAAATCTTGATAAACAAAATAATAGTATTCATTACCTTGAAAAAAGGATCGAACAGACACCGTGTATTTTCCTCCTTCGTTGTTTTCTTTTTCAATCAAAGCTATTTCTTCGCTAATCGCTTTTTCTCTCTCAGCTTCGGTCATGGAAGTGTTTACTTTGGATAAAATACGATTGGAGACATCGTCCATTCTTACGAAAAAACGCACATAAAGGCTTTTTGGTTTAAGTTCGTTTTCTCTACTTTCAGCCCAAAATCCGTCTTTAAGATAATTTGCTTCTGGAGTAGATAATTCTGCAATTGCATCATAACCACAGTGGTGATTCGTCAGGATTAACCCATCTTTTGAAATGATTTCAGCTGTACATCCTCCATTAAATTGAACAATAGCGTCCTTTAGAGAATGGTTATTGATGGAGTAGATTTCTTCAGCAGTAAGTTGCAAACCCATTTTCTCCATATCCCTTTGGTTCAGACGCTCTATGAACATCAAAAACCACATTCCTTCGTCTGCTCGGGCAAAAGAACCGAGAATGACAAAAAATACTATTAATAGTTTTTTCATTTTATTTATAATTTTTAATTAAGTGCGCTAAAATACGAGATTTAGACATTTTATAGATTCCAAAATTGGATTTTATTATCTAAAAATGATTTCATCGGCGAAAAGCCAAGTGTCGTTGCCATTGCCCAAATGCCATTCTGGACATTTTCCATAATTAACTGCTTCAATTTTTATTTTTTTAATATTAATTATGTCATCTAAAGTTCTATAGAATTCATAATTTCCGCTAGATACATATGAGGAAAAGCTAGGAATACTTGTTGGAGACATCACGTTGGATGCAAATTTATAGTTCGTGAAAATGGGATCTAAATTTTTAAAATTAATTCCATCTAAAGAATAACTTATTTTAATTTGATTAGGTAGGAAAATCCATGATTTTAAATCCATCAAGCAACTCAGACCAATTTCTTTAATAGCTCTTGGTTCATCAAATGTTACCTCTGCGATTATATTTTTCCCATAAAATCCTTGCCAATCACCTGTTCTAAACTCATTACCACCTCGAATACCGTCTATTAAGGTATTTGTTCCAGCGGCAGCATATTGATTTTCATAGGGACTCAATAAATTCAAATGTACGTTATGATCAATTTTCTGGAAGCTTCCTGAAACAACAGGACTTTGAATAGAAGTTCCATCTGAACGAATTGCTGATACATATGCAAAAACCTTACATGACTTGTTAATTAAAATATTACTTCTGTAGGGGGCCCAGTTCAAACTGTCTAAAGAATAAAATAGTTTAAAATCCTTTAGATCTGTTGGAAATTTTGGATAGTTTAAAGTGACAATTAATGAGTCATCAAACAAGCTTTCCGTTTGCTCAAAATAGGGAACTGCTACAAAATTATCGGGAGCTTTATCGATTGTTGGTGCATGCACTGGAACCGCATTATAATTGCTTTGAATTCCGCTCATATAAAAAGTCAAATTCCCTCCAGACATGAGCTGGTCATGGCTGATGTACGATTGAAATAATTGATTGTTATTAAAAACAATACTATCCATATAAAAACAGGTGTCACAGTTATTTATAGTCTTTATATTCAGTTGTTTATCATTTTCCAGTTTAAGTGTTGCTTCATTCATTATTGGCCTACCGAATTCATAAAAAGGATTACCTGGTGCCAATTGATAGAGCCCCATCGCACTTAGACAATACCAACTCGACATCTGACCGCAATCTTCATTTCCAGATAAACCATCTGGTTGATTGGAATACATGGTTTTTAAAATTCGATCAACATACAACTGCGTTTTGTAAGGTGCATTCGTGTAATTGTAAAGATAGGCCATGTGATGTGAGGGTTCATTGCCGTGAGCGTATTGTCCGATTAACCCAGTTATGTCGACTTGTTCTCTTCCTGTAAGTGAATTACTTGTCGTAAACAATCTATCAAGCCATGACTCTAAACTATCTTTCCCTCCAAGGAGTGAAACCAATACACCCACAGCATGAGGTGTATAAAGGGAATATTGCCAGCTATTGGCCTCTGTATAATTAAAGTTCACTTCGCTAGGGTCAAAAGAACTTATCCATTGACCGCTTCTTCTTGCCCTCATAAATTTAGTCGTTGGATCAAATAGATTTATAAAGTTCATACTTCGTTTCAAATATTCTTTTTCCACGGCTTTAAAACCCGAAAATTTTGCAAATTGTGCGATACAAAAGTCGTCATAGGCATATTCTAAAGTCTTAGATACGGATTCCGGTTCTTCGTTCAAACTTATAAAGCCGTTAGCATAATTTTCGTTTTTACCGAATTCATTTAAATTAGCAGTGTACGTCATTGCTTTAAACGTTTCTTCTGAATTTGCATTTGAAAGGCCTTTACTGTAAGCATCACTCATTACCGAAACACTGTGGTAGCCAATCATGCATTCTGTTTCATTAGCAGCCAGTTCCCATACAGGGAGATCGAACCCGTGTAAATAGTGTCTCATAAATGTATTGACAAATTCAGCGGTTCTTTTTTGTTGAACGAGCGTAAAAAGGGGATGGGTAGCCCTAAAGGTATCCCACAGTGAAAAGACTGTGTATTGTTGATCGGTTCCTTTATCTAGTTTATAAATATTATTATCTCTACCGCGATAACGGCCATCAACATCAGAAAAAATATTGGGGTTAAGAAATGAATGGTATAATGCCGAGTAAAAGGTAATCATTTGATCTTCTGTCGCTGAATAATCTATTTTATTCAATTCATCATTCCATTTTTTAGATGCATTTGCACGAACGGCATTAAAATTCCAATCCGGAATTTCTTTTTCAAGATTGTTTTTAGCTCCGTTCTGATCCACAGCCGATATTCCTACTTTTATTAAGAGAGATGAAGTATTTGAAGGGAATTTTAATAACAGTTTATGTCTTCCTTTATCATTAATCAATTTGGCATTTTCAAACGAAATTGATGTATTGAGATAAAAATAAAAATGTTGTTCTTTGGCCCAACTTTCTGAGATACGAAATCCTTGAATGGTTTGGTTATCAATTACTTCCAAATCAGCCTTTATCAATTGGTCTCGATGATCCAAATCAATCAGGACATATTTTTCTTTACCCTCTCCAAGGAATGTATATTCGTGCATTCCAGATCGTTCAGAAACGGTTAATCTTACATTTATTTCTTCATCTTCTAAATAGACTTCATAAAATCCTGGAGTTGCTCTTTCCTGAGCATGATGGAATTTTGAACCGTAACCCTTTTTATCGGAGTAACCTGGATTTATTTTTGGTTTACCCGATTGCGGTACCAGAAGCAGGTCACAATAGTCAGGAACACCCGTTCCACTTAGGTGTGTATGACTGAATCCATAAATTATCGAGTCGCTGTAATGATAACCAGAGCATCCATCCCAACCTTCGTAGCGCGTATCCGGACTTAGTTGCATCATACCAAATGGCATTGATGCACCAGGATAGGTATGACCATGTCCGCCAGTTCCAATAAATGGATTAACGTATAAGGATTTGGAAATTTTATCCGAGGTGTTTTGAATGGCACCGATATATTGCGTTCTCAATTCTTGAGCTTCAACAAGTGTATGAATTTGATTAATTTGAGCCTTGGTGAAAACTGGCCATATTATCAAAAAGTTATAGAGCACCCATTTAATTTTTCTCATAATCATGGAATAATATTGCTGCAGCTCCGAGAATAGCTGCATTTTGTTTATGTAGAGCAGAAATTTTAACATCAATTTTATCCCTATAAATCCGTAACATATTAGCTTCCATATGCCTTTTTACCAAATCAGCGAGATACTGACCATTTTGGGCGTATCCACCGAAAAGAATGTATGCTTCGGGGCTACTGAAACAGGTAAAGTCTGCTAAGGCAGAGCCAAGAATATTTGCAGTAAAATCAACGATTTCAAAAGCAAAAGCATCACCTTTTAATGCATGTTCAACTATTGTTTTTGAGTCAATACTATCAGTTTCATTTAAAGTTGAGTTGGATTTATTTTCAGAATTCATTTCATGAAAAGAACGTACTAGTCCCGTTGAAGAGCAATAGGTCTCCAAACAACCATTTCGGCCACAACCGCACGAACGTCCATTATTAACAACCCGAACATGACCTAATTCTCCCGCAAAACCGTCATGACCATAAATCAAATTCCGATTGACTACAATACCGCTACCGAGTCCGGTACCTAAGGTTATTATAATGAAATCTTTTAAATCTTTTGCGTTACCGAAATACATTTCGCCGTATGCAGCTGCATTGGCATCATTTGTTAATAGGGTAGGGCGATTGAATTTCTTTCTAAAAAGTTCTGCTAGCGGTATTATACCCTCCCAATTTAAATTAGGAGCAAATTCAATATTGCCTGTAAAATAATTTCCGTTTGGAGCACCTACACCTATTCCATCTATCCATTCTATTAAACGCTGGGATTCTAAAAATTCATAAACTTCATTTACCAAATTTTCAGGAGATTCAAAGGAATTGGTGCTGAAAATATGATTGTGTTTACAAACACCTTTTTCATCTACTATACCAATTGCAACTGTAGTTCCTCCAATATCAATTCCAAGTACGTTTTTCATTAGTTTTTAAATAAATTTTGATTCCATTCTTCAAAAAAATCATCTAAAAATTGTATCATGATTTGATGTCTTTTTTCTCCAATTTCAATTGCTGTTTTGGTGTGAAGTCGATCTTTAAGTAACAATAGTTTCTCGTAAAAATGATTGATTGTATGTGTGCCCCCTTTTGCATACTCCTCAAAACTGTCATGCAATTTAGTCTTCACTTTTGCATCGTAAATGGGTTGTTTCTTTGAACCTCCATATGCAAAAGTTCGAGCGATACCTATTGCCCCAATAGCATCAAGTCGATCGGCATCTTGTACAATTTTTGCTTCCCAAGAAGTTGGTATATCGGGAACATTTGCTCCTTTGAATGAAATACAGTCAACAATTTCTTTAACTTTTCGCGAAAGAGTTTCTTCA
>JBILIM010000130.1:0-5380 GCA_044349985.1 Crocinitomicaceae bacterium | reverse complement strand
TGCCCGATCATGTTCTCATTGCATAAAATATGTCCTGATGTACCCAAAACATTTAACAATTTCAATTTGACTCCCGATGGCGCTTCAGAATAAAACACATGAATTTGAGCGGATTCAATCAGGTTATTTAAAGCGTTCTTAGTGGGATTTGGAATAAGTTTAACGAAAGTTCCATCGCATGCATTCATTAATTTCGATGATGGATTTTTTCCTGCAATAACCAAGGGAAATTCAGAATCCACCTCTTTTCGTAGAGATTCAATCAGCCAAAATGCGGCATTTTCATTTTCCGGTACCGAAAGATTGCCATGAAAAAGTGCGAATGGTTGGGTTTTTTCTGGTGCAAACGTTGGAAATTCAGAACACGCAGGCAAAAGGAGTGATGATGGGTTTATTTTTTCGAACCATTCACGATCACTTTCTTTAATAGCCAGAATGAATTTGGCTTTTTTCAGAATTCCAAGGTATCGCTTTAGTTTTATAGCTTCACGATGAAAAAAAATGCGTTTCAACAACCCAGAATTTTGAGCTAATTCGCTGTAGTATTCATGTTCGATGTTGTGCATACGAACAAATGTTAAGCGTTGAGAAATAGCATTATCTTCAAGTATTCCTGAAGTATGCAAACCTTCCATGAGAATGGGATCATTGTCTTTACGCAAGGTTTCCAGTAATTGTTTGGAAAGCCGTGATTGTACTACAAATGGCCTTTTGCTGAAAAAGTGAAAAACAGATCGTGTTCTTTTGTAGTAATATACTTTCCCAAATTTTTCCAATTCAGGTTGCTGACCACGGCCATATTCAAAAACATGTAATGTCAGTTCTAGTCCCAATTCATGTAATGCTTTGATGCGGTAGTACATGTCGATTGCGCCTCCGTAATCCGCAGGAAAAGGAACATCCAAAGCTACAATATGTAATTTTCGATTACCCAACTTCAGGATAGATTTCTTTTAAGATTTCGCATTCTTTTTCCCAGTTTTCAAGTAATGCCGCTCTAGTGCAGTTCGCTTTCAATTCCCTCATTCGTTCTTTATTATTAATCAACGCATTGAGTTTTTCCGCGAGGATATCTGGTGTTAAATCTTCAATAATTTCTCCAACATCATGTTTTTGAACGATGTTGCTCACCTCAATAAGGTTGGTACAAATGATTGGGGTTGCGGCATGTATGTAATCGAAAACTTTATTGGGAAGTGAAAATTGATAGTTGATATTGTTGGCTTTGTCGAGTGTGAGACCAATGTCAGAATGATAGGTAAATTGCATCATTTCTTGGTACGGTCTTTTACCAAAGAACAATACTTTATCTTGGAGGTTTTCCTTGATTACTGTTTCTTTTAAAGTCGGCACCACGTCACCGTCACCTACGATGATGAGTACTGCATGTTCAACTTTTTTCATTGCATCTACGGCTTCTTCTGCTCCACGATGTACGTTGATTCCGGCGCCTTGGAGAATAATAATCGTCTTATTTTCAGGCAATCCCAATTCTATTTTGGTTTTTAGTTCTTGTGGCACCCATCTGGGCGAAACATTGCGAACAACGAACAATTTTTTCTTATACTTTTCCTCATAAAGACGGGCAATGGAATCATTTACGGTGTAAATGGTTTTCAATTTTGGGAAAATCCAGGACTCAATCCCTTCCCAAATTCGTTTAACCCTATTTCTACCAGCAAGCTCTGGAACTTCTGTAAAATATTCGTGGCTGTCATAGACCAAACGGCACTTTGGTTTCAGTTTACTGGCGGCATAATTTCCGAGCAGCGTATCTAAATCGTTGGCAACCAATACATCAGCCTTTCGAAAAGCCAGAAACCAAAACAAACGGAAATTGAAAGCAGCATAAAACAAAGCGCCTTTTTCGAAACGCAACTTCATGCGCTTGGTTTTGTATGGCCTTGTAGGAAGCGCCAGACTTGACTTTCTTTGACGCCCGACAAGCGTGACATCATAGCCTTGTGCAAGAAGAAAAGTACAAACTTTATCTACCCGATTGTCGGTATACAAATCGTTGGTGACGGATACAATGGCTTTTTTCTTCATTCCCACAAGTCAAATTTAACCAGAAATCAGACTTTTGAAAGCAATTCTATTTTTGTATGATCAGTTTTTTGAGTGCTGAGCCATTGGCGGTTTTAACCGTCACTAAATAAATTCCATTTGCTTGGTTTAACTTGATGCTTGCCGTTTTTCCAATGAAACTTTCTTTGAACACAATACTGCCAATAGCATTTTTTATTTCAAGATCAAAAGATTCATTTTGGTTGAAATCAATATTAAATGCCCCATTTGAAGGATTGGGGTAAAGTTCAAAAGCAATTCCATCAGTTAATTCTTGAACAGAAATAGTGTTTAGAGATTGACATGGAAAACCATTGGAAATATCATATGAATTTTGAATTATTTCAGTAAGGTTAATTACATTTTGAACATTCGTCAATCTCGAACCGCTTCGATCGTATATAAAGGCAAAGTCAGCACAAATGCTTCCTCCAGCTGGCAATGTTGGTTCTGCGATTGTCAATAAACCTCTTCGGTCACCAGTAGGGTTGTTATTGCTTTGTTCGTGCCAGGCATTTGGATCATTAGGGTTTCCAGCATACATAAAATTCGTCGCTGAATTCGTGAATGGATTTATCCAATTTGTGCTGTCATCCCATTGGCTATTCATTAATAACCATAATGAAGTATCTAAGTTGTTTTGCGTATTATTGAAAGTTCCTGCATTTTCAAGTTGATGGGATAAGGCCACTACTCCTTGACAAGGCGGGTTGTTTCCGTAACCAGATTGCCCATTTGCAGGTTCATCGGTATCGTCGCCATTATATCCAAAAAGCACGTTGTTTGAAACGTTGCAACCAATGTAATCATCAGAATAATTTCCAATGTCAAAATCAACAAACAAGGCTTGTCGATAATCACTGTAATTCATATTGCTCCTGTTGTAAACTTTGGTGTTTAGAAAGGTTGTGTTATTGAGATAATTACCAGCAGCAAATTGATAGAACATGGCATGTAATTCAATACCCAATTGGTTTCCATCGGGATTAAAGGACTCATCATTCATGATGATATAAACCGCTTCATCTCCTCTGATATCCGGATAATCCCCCTGTGCAGGTTCGTAAATACCATTGTTATTGATATCAATAAATGGTGCCAAATGGCTGGCTACCCCCAAATTTACCTCTCCATTTCCCGGCCAGGTTAAAATCGCATTTGGGATGATGTATCCTGTATTTTGATAATTTGCAATATGATTTTGAATTTCAGCATCGCTCACTTTCCAGAGCGCATTTTGATATAAATTGGAATAATTCGTTGAACCATATGCAATCGACTCAGCTAAAGGTCCAGAGTGAAAAGCGCTTCCTGAACCACCGGTGCTGTAAGTTGTTCCTGAAACATGTAAATTACCGAATTCATCTTTTGCACCAATCCAATAACTACCTGCATAAATGGTGTTTAAACCACTCCCTTTGGGAATTTCATATCCCGGAATTGCTGCGGAAGCATTGTAAAAGAAACCACCCTCGTCATTTAAAATTGTTTTGACGTTATTGTAATCCAAAATCGTATTATTGAGTACTTGTGCAAAATTTAAATGTCCAAAAAAGAAAACAGGAATGATTAAGATAAATTTCATAATGACTTATAATCAATCAACAAGTTATTAAAATTTATTTAGAAAACAACTTTATTATCCAACAATCGCTTGAATTTGCTCATAAGCATCTTTGATGTGCTTTACTTCGGCAAAAACAATTCTAAGTCGGTCGTTTTGTTCGCTTAATTTACATCCAACTGCATTCCGATGAATGTGATTAAGAACTTCCGTAAACGTTTCCGTTTCATAAAATGGTGATTGGGGGTTTGATATAAAGAATCCCACCATTTTTCCCGATTTAATTACCAAGCGTTCAAGTCCCATTTTTTCAGCGAGCCAGCGCAATTTAAAAGAAAGCACCAATTCCTTAACTTGTTTTGGAAGCGGACCAAATCTATCCATTAATCGGGTAGAAAAACCTTCCAGTTCCTCTTCATTTTTTAGGTTATCCATTTCCTGATACAGGCTTAAGCGCTCTGCCACGTTATTCACGTAATCATCAGGAATACGCACTTCTAAATCCGTTTCAAGGATGCAATCCTTAACAAAATTTAATAAGGAATCCGAATTGCGATCTTCAAACAAGGATTTGAATTCATTTTCACGCAATTCATCAATGGCTTCATTTAGGATTTTCTGATACATTTCGAAGCCTATTTCAGAAATAAATCCACTTTGTTCTCCGCCCAACATATTTCCTGCGCCACGTATGTCGAGATCTTTCATTGCGATATTGAAACCCGAACCTAAATCTGAAAATTGCACTAAGGCCTCCAAACGTTTTCTGGAATCAGAGGTCATTATTGAAAACGGCGGTGCAATGAGATAACAAAATCCTTTTTTATTGCTTCTGCCCACACGTCCACGTAGCTGATGCAAATCGCTCATTCCAAAATTGTGCGCATCATTAATGATAATGGTATTGGCATTTGAAATGTCAATTCCCGATTCAATTATCGTCGTAGCCAAAAGCACATCGTATTCACCATTGATGAAGTCCATCATGATTTTTTCCAATTGCTTACCGTCCATTTGTCCATGACCAATTCCAACGCGAACACCCGGACAAAGTCTTGAAATCATTCCTGAAACTTCTCTAATATTGGCTAGACGATTGTGCACAAAAAACACTTGACCTCCACGACTTACTTCATAAGCAATGGCGTCACGAATCGTTTCTTCGTTGAAAAGGATGATTTCGGTGAGAACAGGTTGTCTATTGGGTGGTGGCGTATTGATGATACTTAAATCTCTCGCGCCCATCAGTGAAAATTGTAAAGTCCTTGGAATTGGAGTTGCTGTGAGCGTGAGTGTGTCAACAGTGGCGCGCAATGTCTTTAATTTATCTTTGACGGCCACGCCAAACTTTTGTTCTTCGTCGATGATCATCAAACCAAGATCTTTGAATTTGACCCGTTCTGCAACGAGCGCGTGTGTTCCAATTAAAATATCAACCTTCCCTTCGCCAATCTTTTTTAACGTCTCGGTCGTTTCTTTAGATGATTTGAAACGATTGATGTAATCAACCGTTACGGGAAATTCTTTTAACCTTTCTGAAAAGCTACGAAAATGTTGCATGGATAAAATCGTGGTTGGCACCAAAACAGCCACCTGTTTTCCGTCGGTTGCGGCTTTAAATGCCGCTCGTATGGCAACTTCCGTTTTTCCGAAACCAACATCGCCGCAAATAAGACGATCCATTGGTGTAGCAGATTCCATATCTTCCTTGACTGCTTGAGTTGCCTTTAACTGATCCGGAGTATCTTC
>JBILIM010000129.1:0-5399 GCA_044349985.1 Crocinitomicaceae bacterium | reverse complement strand
AACTCTGCAACCGCTTCAAGTAATTCACTTCTTAGTTGGCGTGCTTCGTCGATAATATCAGCAGGAATTTCCACTTCTTGAAATGTCATTCCTTGATCGGAATCATTCCATACAATACCTCTCCAATTGATTAAATCTACAACACCTTTGAAGTTATCCTCTTCACCAATGTTGATTTGAAGTGGAAGGGCGTGACTACCAAGCATTTCTTTTACCTGCTTACAAACAGCTAAGAAATCTGCACCTTGACGGTCCATTTTATTCACGAAACCAATTCTTGGCACATTGTAGTTATTTGCTAAACGCCAGTTTGTTTCCGACTGCGGTTCTACACCGTCTACAGCTGAAAACAAAAACACCAAACCATCCAATACACGCAGAGATCTGTTTACCTCAACCGTAAAATCAACGTGTCCAGGAGTATCAATGATGTTGATATGGTATTTATTTCCTCTGTAATTCCAATTTACTGTAGTTGCAGCAGATGTAATTGTGATACCTCTTTCTTGCTCCTGCTCCATCCAATCCATGGTAGCTCCACCTTCGTGAACCTCTCCTATTTTGTGATTGACACCGGCATAATAAAGAATACGCTCAGTGGTAGTTGTCTTACCAGCATCGATATGAGCAGCGATACCAATATTTCGTGTGAATTTAAGATCTCTTGCCATTACTATTAAAATCTAAAATGTGAGAACGCTTTATTTGCCTCTGCCATTCTTAATGTATCTTCTTTCTTTTTGTATGCTGCACCTTCCTCTTTGGAAGCAGCAATGATTTCAGACGCCAACTTCGCTGACATCGTTTTTTCATTTCGTTTGCGCGCATAACCGATCAACCATTTCATTGCTAAGGAAGATTTTCTTTCTTCTCTTACCGGAGTTGGAATTTGAAAGGTAGCACCACCGACTCTTCTACTTCTTACCTCAACACTTGGAGTTACATTTTCAAGGGCTTTTTTGAATACTTCCAACCCTTCTTGATCTTCCAATTTTTTGTCTACTATTTCGATGGCAGCATAAAATATTTTAAATGCCAAATTCTTTTTACCATCATACATCAAATTATTGACAAACTTGGTTACCTGAACATCGTTAAACTTCGGGTCTGGTAAAATGGCTATTTTTTTCGCTTTTCTTCTTCTCATGACTTCAACGAATAAATTTTATTTCTTCTTAGGTCTTTTTGTACCGTATTTAGAACGTCTTTGAGAACGCCCCTCAACTCCTGCTGTATCTTCAGCACCTCGAACAATGTGGTATCGAACACCAGGTAAGTCTTTAACCCTACCTCCTCTTACTAATACTAATGAGTGTTCTTGAAGATTGTGACCTTCACCACCGATATAAGCATTGACTTCCTTACCATTAGTAAGACGAACCCTTGCTACTTTTCGCATGGCAGAATTTGGTTTCTTTGGAGTGGTTGTATAAACCCTTACACAGACTCCTTTACGCTGTGGACATGAATCAAGTGCAGCAGACTTACTTTTCTTGACTACCGCCGTTCTTCCTTTGCGAACTAATTGTTGAATAGTTGGCATAAAATACTCTTAATTTAAAATATGTTTTTAATTCTCAAACGCTCTTTGAGGGGTGCAAAGATACTAGATTAATCTTAGAAAACAAGTGGAAATGAGAAAAAAATTGATTTTTTCACATTTTAATGTTTAAATCTCCTTCGATTCTTTGCATAGAAAATCGATAACACCTATAAAATGTGCTTATCTGAGAGTGATAAAGGGATTACCGGAAAAACGCGAATTTTCGCAATCAATTAATTTCTATATAGAGTAGCTTTCACCGCATCAATAAGTCGTTCCACATTTGGCAACGCCTCATCAATTAATGTAGGTGAAAATGCGAAAGGCGTATCCGTCTGAGTCACTCTTAAAACAGGAGAATCAAGGTGATCGAAAGCATAACGCTGTAAATGATATGCGATTTCTGAAGAGATTGAAGCGAGAGGCCAAGACTCTTCGAGTACTACACATCTATTTGTTTTTTTGAGCGACTCCACCACTGTTGTATAATCTATAGGTCGAATAGTTCTTAAATCTATTATCTCAATAGAAATTCCTTCCTTCTCCAAAACTTCGGCTGCCTCAAAAGCAACCTTAATTATCTTACCAAAAGAAACGACAGTAACATCTCGCCCTTTTCTTTTAACATCAGCAACACCTATTGGAATAATATATTCACCATCGGGTATTTCACCTTTATCGCCATACATTTTTTCAGATTCGAGGAACACAACAGGATCGTTATCTCGAATTGCAGCTTTCAACAAACCTTTGGCATCATAGGGATTGGATGGTGTGATTACTTTTAACCCTGGAACATGTGCATAAAATGCCTCAAACGATTGAGAATGTGTGGCTGCAAGCTGTCCTGCAGTTCCGTTTCCACCGCGAAAAACAATTGGACAAGAATACTGACCTCCGGACATTTGAAGCATTTTTGCTGCGCTATTTATGATTTGATCTGCTGCAAGAATAGCGAAATTCCAAGTCATGAATTCAACAATTGGTCTTAAACCATTCATTGATGCACCGACAGCAATACCTGCAAAACCGAGCTCTGCAATAGGTGTATCTATTACTCTTTTCGGTCCAAATTCATCCAACATTCCTTGTGAAACCTTGTAAGCACCATTATATTCTGCAACCTCTTCACCCATTAAGAATACAGAAGCATCGTTTCTCATTTCCTCACTCATTGCCTCACGAAGGGCTTCTCTAAATTGCACGGTTCTCATTTCATCTTTTATTAAGGATGTCAAAAATATAAACAAATACAAAGATAAGCAAGTCCATAAGCGGACAACTTAAATTTTTGGAAATACAATTTTAAATGTAGTTAAATCCTCATCTGATGTGACAGAAATGTTCGCACCATGTTCGTCCAATACATTTTTAACAATAGATAGTCCTAGACCAGATCCGCTCTTTTCTCTTTTTGTTGAGAAGAATTTTTTAAAAATATTGTGTACAATTTCTGTCGGGATTTTAGGCCCATTATTGGATATCTCAACGATAACATCACCATTATTAGATTTTGTATCAATTATAATTTTCTTCTCAACTTGACCATCCATTGCATCCAACGCATTTTTTATAATGTTTGACCATAGCTGGAATAATTTAACATCAAAGCCATGAATTTTCAAACCTTCTTTAAACTGGGTATTGAGTTGAACATTTTTACGCAATTCGTGACTAAATACATTTAAAACAACTTGGATATTAGCTTGTACATCTAACCATTGTCTTTCAGGAGTTACACCTTTATTAATAAAAGCCCGAACATCTTTAACAACATTTGAAGCCTTTTCGGTAGATAGGACTATTCCATCTACTATATTCTCCGTTAACTGGAGCCCATATAAAACTTTGACAAATGTTTCTGGGTCTTTGGTTTGTAAAATTCGATTCAGTTCGCTTTCATTCGGAATACCAACACCACAATCCACCAATTGTAGGGCAAAAAGCGTTAAGTCATGCAGTTCTCTTTGCAAGTTCTGCTTCAAATACGCCTCAACTATACTCCTGTCCTTCATTTTTTGGAGACCGCTTGCCCCCATTTGCGCTTTAAATTTTTCAGAAAATTCAATTGCCATTTGTTGTTCCGAAGGAGAAAGAGATGGAAGATGCTTTTTTAAATCTCGAATGACTTCCCTCAAATTTTCGGCACCAACCTTTGATGCGCCTAACGGGGTGTTTAAATCGTGTGCTATTCCCGCAGAAATTTCTCCAATTGTTGCAAGTTTCTCTTGTTCGACGAGAGACCTTGACAAATCTAAATTTTTACGCGTATTCTCGAGCACACGTTGTTCGAGTGATTCATTCATTTTACGAATTTCTTCCTCTGACTTTTTTAATTTAGTAATATCAGTTTCCACTGCCATATAACCATAAACTTCGCCAGACATTTTTTTTAGCGGGACAATGTTTAGTTCTAACCAATATTCATTGCCATTTTTACCCCTATTAAGAATTTCTGTCGAAACCTCCTCTTCCTTTTCTAAATGGTGCCGAATAGAATTGACCGTCTCTATATTCGTTTTTTCAAACTGAAACATTTTGGGTGAATTGCCAATTATTTCCTCGTAGGAGTATCCTGTTAATTTAATTACGCTGGCATTTACCCATGTAATTCGTTTATTTTTATCTGTTATTATTACACAATTTGATGTATTTCGAGCCACTAAAGAAAGTTCCCTTAGCTCATCCTCCATTCTTTTTCTGTAAGTAATATCCTGAAGTGTACCGTATAGTACTTTTGAATTGTTTTGCGAATCATGATTTATTTTTGCAGCACAATTCAAAGTAACAACAGCTTGTGTTTTGGGCTGGACAAATCGGATGTCTTTTATAATATCTTTGTTCAACTCATTTCCTGATAAAGCTAAATAGACCTCTTCTCGATCTTCTTCATGAATCAGCTCAATTATTTCATCAAAACTCAAACTTGAATGTGTTTCGACGCCAACCAAAGCTTTAAAGTTGTCTGAAATGTATACTGATTTTGTTGAGAAATTATAATCAAAATTCACAATTTTGGCATGAATCTGTGCCTCCATCAATTTTTTGTGAGCGGATTCCAATTGGGAGGTTCGTCTCATGATTTCCTCTTCTAAACCCGAAGTTAATCTTTTGTTTTTTTCTCTCGACTCATTTAAATTCGACTGAAGAAGAATAACAGAATTATTTAATTCCCCAATTTCATCTGGATATTTGATTTCCACCAAAGGACTTTGATAATCTTCTTTATGCAATAGAGAAGTTATTCTTGTTAATGCTCTTATGGGTCTAGAAATAATATTTGCGATGAAATAAAAAAGCACAATTGAAAGGAGAAACAAGCCTAGAATTATATAATAAATCGGTTTATTCAAAGCATTAACTGCCTGCTCAACACGTGTTTTTGAAAAGGCGATCAACACTTCACCTTTAATCGAGGGAGTAATAAATTCATGCGTTTCATAAAGATTGACGTCATTGTCCCTTTTCAATACATTGGAATGGTCCAATTGAGGGGAAACAGCAAGAACTCTCTTTTTACCACCCTCATCTATAATTGCGGCAACGAAAGCAAAATCTTTATTCTCTGAGGCGTGTTTAATAGACTCTTGCAAGCCGAAAAAATCATCGTTTCTTAAGGAATTCTCTATTGATTGCGCTAACGAATTGGCCAACTCATGTAATTCATTTTTTTTGAATTCCATGATTGACTCCCGCTGGCGTTTTGGATAGTAGTATGCCAGCACTATCATGAGCATACCCATCACCAGAGTAAAGGAGGCCCAAATTTTAAAGGAAACTGTCTTGTAGAAACGCATCAGTCTGAAATGGTAATCTTAATCGAATTTGTAATGTTTTTATTAGTTGAATTCACCAC
>JBILIM010000128.1:0-5445 GCA_044349985.1 Crocinitomicaceae bacterium | reverse complement strand
GCCATTTGTGCCTCTGCAGATCCAGATAATCTGGGCCCAATATCTTTACACAAACTTCTTAAATCTGAATAGGCATTCCCGTTTTTCAAAGCCGTATCAAAAGCTTTTCTGATGAAAAGAGAATCATTAGATTGTGCGTAATTTAAAAATGAGACGAGTAGCAGTAGAAAAAGAACTTTATTTTTCACGAGGATTCTAATTTTTCTTTGAGATTTTTTAATCCAATTTTCATCATTTTCTTATATGTATTTCTCACAAAAAAAACATATAACCGTTCAATAGGATTGTTGCTCAAATATAAAGAGAAATTCCAGTATACCATTGTTTTTCCTTTAACCTTTTGTGTAAGATCGATTTCCATTTTTCCTTTGTTTCTAAATCCAAAATCAAATTCGAATATGATTTTTTTATTCATTTCGATGTGCAAGAGCTCTATGGATTTTTCATATGAATTTGATTTTCTTTTAAAGCTTACTTTATCACAAACAGATAAAGGTTCTCCCTCAAGAATTATATCTGATTTTTGGATATTGTAAAGCCATGGATTCCATATGGTCATCAATCTGATGTCTGCAAATTGCAGGAAAACCTTTTCGGGTAGCGAATCTATATCGAGTTCTTCGTGTAGCTCTATGTAATTAGGTAATGTATAACCTATTAATAATATGATAATGAGAGTAATAGATATAAAAATAATAAGAGCTGTAAACGAAAGCATAAGTCAGATAAAAAATTCAATTTAAGTCATATTCTGAATTCAACTATTGATAATTGTTAAATAGCTTTATTGATTAATTATCTTTGTAAAAAAAACTTATGTCTTTAAAATGCGGAATTGTTGGACTTCCTAACGTAGGTAAATCAACTTTGTTCAATTGTCTTTCAAATGCCAAGGCGCAATCAGCCAATTTTCCTTTTTGTACAATTGAACCGAATATCGGTACTATTTCTGTTCCTGATCCAAGATTGGAAATACTTGAAGGATTTGCAAAGCCTGAGCGGGTTGTCCCAACCACCATGGAAATCGTAGATATCGCAGGACTGGTAAAAGGTGCTTCAAAAGGTGAAGGTTTAGGAAATCAGTTTTTAGCTAATATAAGGGAAACCGATGCCATTATCCATGTTTTAAGGTGCTTCGATGATGGAAATATTATTCACGTTGATGGCAGTGTGAATCCAATACGAGATAAGGAAATTATTGATATCGAACTCCAGTTGAAAGATTTAGAAAGTATCGAAAAAAGAATTGTTGCTTTAGCAAGAACTTTAAAATCAGGTGACAAAGAGGTTGTAAAAGAAAATGATCTTGCAATTAGAATTAAAGCGGCTTTGGAGCAAGGTAAATCTGTAAGAACACTCGAGTTTGATGAAAAGGAATGGGAAGTGGTAAAGAAATTCCAATTAATCACATCAAAGCCCGTTTTGTATTTGTGTAATGTAGACGAAGGATCTGTCAAATCGGGAAACAAATATGTGGATCAGGTTAAGGAGGCTGTGCATTCTGAAAATGCCGAAGTTCTTGTAATTGGAGCAAAGATTGAGGCAGATATAACCGAGTTAGAAACTTATGAAGAAAGGCAATTGTTCTTGGATGAATTGGGATTGGAAGAACCTGGAGTGAACAGATTGATACGTTCTGCTTATCATTTGTTGTCTCTTCAAACGTATTTCACAGTTGGAGTTAAAGAAGTAAGAGCATGGACCATTAAAAAAGGGATGACTGCTCCCCAATCTGCTGGCGTTATACACTCGGATTTTGAAAAAGGATTTATTCGTGCTGAAGTAATGAAGTATGATGATTACGTGAGCCTTGGATCGGAGCATGCAGTTAAAGAGGCAGGGAAATTTAAAGTTGAAGGAAAAGAATATGTTGTAGAGGACGGGGATATCATGCATTTCCGTTTCAATGTTTAAAATATAGATAGTTATGGAAATCAAAGCAAATGATCCCCATTTGAAATCATGGGTAACGGTTCCAGAAAATTCCGATTTTCCCATTCAAAATTTGCCTTTTGGAATTTTTTGCACAGATAATAAGTCAAAAAGGGTTGGAGTTAGAATAGGAGACCATGTTTTGGATGTATTCGAACTTCACCAAAAAGGATTCTTGGAAAATTTGAATTTATCATCTAATGATTTAAATAATTCCTTTTTAAATGCCTTGATGAAGCATGGTAAATCAGGAATAAGGAATTTGAGAAATCGAATTGCTGAATTATTGGATGTTGAAAACCACCAATTGCAAGCTTTGGAAGGTGGCCATGATGGCATCTTGATTCCAGTTGCCTCTGTAACGATGTCGATGCCTGTGGAAATTGGAGATTACACCGATTTCTATTCTTCAAAAGAACATGCAACAAATGTAGGGATGATGTTCAGGGATCCTGCAAATGCCTTACTCCCTAATTGGTTGTGGATACCTGTTGGTTACCATGGAAGAGCAAGTTCGGTTATTCTTTCTGATGTTGATATCCATCGGCCTAAAGGCCAGATCAAACCCGATCCAAATGCGGATCCCATTTTTGCTCCTTGTCGAAATCTGGATTTTGAATTGGAAACGGCTTTTATAACTTTCGATGGTAAACCATTGGGCCAATCTATTTCCACTGATGAAGCAGAAGACTATATCTTTGGAATGGTGCTGTTTAACGATTGGTCAGCTAGAGATATTCAAACATGGGAGTATGTTCCATTGGGACCTTTCTTGGCAAAGAATTTTGCTTCATCGATGTCGGCTTGGATAGTGACCTTGGATGCATTGCAACCTTTTAAGGTCGATTCTCCTCAACAAGCACCAGAAGTTTTGGATTATTTGAAATATGAAGGTAAGAAGTCATACGATATTGAGCTTGAAGTATCGATTCAACCAGAAATGGCAGAGGAGACCGTTATATGTCACTCCAATTTTAAATACATGTATTGGAACATGTCGCAGCAACTTGCGCATCATACGGTGAATGGTTGCAATATCCGTAATGGGGATTTAATGGGGTCGGGAACCATTTCAGGTCCAACGCCAGATTCTTATGGCTCCATGTTGGAATTGGCTTGGAAAGGAACCAAACCATTACTGATGTCTGATGGAACAGAGCGAAAATTTATTTTGGATCACGATACCGTTATCATGCGAGGACATGCAACCAAAAATGGAGTTAGGATTGGCTTTGGTGAAGTGAAAACGAAAGTATTACCTGTACTTTAAATCATAGTCTTGTGAGCACGAATGCACATCTTCACATAGATTTGGAAAAGGAACGAAAAGAAATCCTAAATGCATTTAAGGGTTTATTACGTGCGTTAAAAGAAAGGTCTAGGGAAGATACACGAATGATTCGAAAAGCATTCGATGTAGCAGTTGAGGCGCATAAAGACATGCGGAGAAAGTCCGGAGAACCATACATTTATCACCCTATCGCTGTTGCCAGAATTTGTGCCGAAGAAATGGGGCTTGGGGCAACTGCAGTCACTTGTGCTTTGCTTCATGATACTGTTGAAGACACACACATCACATTGCAAGACGTAGAAGACTTGTTTGGTGCAAAAGTGAGGTTGATTATTGATGGTTTGACTAAAATCCCGGAAGTATTCGACGAAAACGCATCCATACAAGCTGAGAATTTTAGGAAAATGATCCTTACGATATCTGATGATATTCGGGTTGTTTTGATAAAACTTGCAGATCGACTTCACAACATGAGGACCTTATCAAGTATGAGGGTTGATAAACAACTTAAAATTGCCTCTGAAACGAAGTTTTTATATGCTCCTCTGGCGCATCGCTTGGGACTCTATTCCATAAAAAGTGAGCTGGAAGACTTATCCTTAATGTATTGTGAGCCTGAAGTATATTCGAAAATTGAATCCAGTTTAAAGTCCACAAAAGATGTTCGAAATCGATTTATCAGAAGGTTTATGCAACCTGTTCGAGATGCATTGATAAATGAAGGCTATTCTTTTGATATTAAGGCCAGAACCAAATCGGTTTCTTCAATTTGGCGAAAGATGAATTCGAAGGGGATTCCATTTGAAGAGGTTTATGATGTTTTCGCAGTAAGGATAATCGTTGATACTCCTATAGAATTAGAAAAACCGGATTGCTGGAGGATTTACAGTATCGTGACAGATTTTTATCAACCCAGTCCGGACAGATTGCGCGATTGGATTTCTACACCAAGAGCCAATGGCTATGAATCCTTGCACACTACCGTAATGTCACCGCAGGGCAGATGGGTAGAAGTGCAGATTCGTTCAAAGCGAATGGATGAAATAGCAGAAAAAGGTTTAGCTGCTCATTACAAGTACAAAGAATCCAAATCGGAAGAAAGTAAATTTGACCGTTGGATTGCTGAAATAAGGGACTTATTGGATAATCCTGATGCCAATGCGCTCGATTTTATCAATGAATTCAAAGCCAATCTTTTCGCTGATGAAATTTATGTGTTTACACCAAAGGGTGAATTACGAGTTTTGCCGGTTGGTTCAACAATACTTGACTTTGCATACGATATTCATACGGATATTGGCGATAAATGTATTGGAGCAAAAGTAAATAATCGATTGGTTCCGTTAAGTTATCAATTAAACAATGGAGATCAACTCGAGATAATCACCTCTAGTAAACAAAAACCCAACGAGGAATGGTTGAGATTCGTTACATCAGCAAGAGCAAAACAAAAGATAAAGTCTTCTCTTAATGACGAACGTAAGCTTATCGCACAGGATGGTAAGGAACTCTTAGAAAGAAAATGTAAACAATACAATATAAAGTTCTCAGTTGAAAATATAGGATTTCTTGAAAAATATTTTCAAATGCCAAATGCAACGGAGTTGTATTTCAGAATAGCAAAAGGTAAGATCGATTTAACAAAATTACGCGATATTAAGCATGTTAATGGCATTTTGCAGATTGAGAAAAGCAAAGTTACAAGTAAAAAGGATAAGCACGAAAGTGATGTTTATAAGAAGATAAACAAAAAAGAAGATGTAATCATTATTGGCGATGATTTTAAGAACATCCAATATCAAATGGCACGTTGCTGTAATCCTATTCCTGGAGATGAGGTATTTGGTTTTATTACCATAAATGAAGGGATAAAAATTCACAGAACGAATTGTCCGAATGCCGAAAACTTATTGTCCAAAATGGACTATCGATGCATCAAAGCTAGATGGCAATCTCAACAATTAATCGAACGAATTGCTGCAATTCAGATAAATGGTATTGATAACCTTGGTTTGGTCAACAGATTGACCGAAATTATTTCGAAGCAGCACAACGTGAACATGAAATCCATTTCGTTTGAGACAGAAGACGGCATTTTTGAAGGAAAAATAAAAGTAATGGTTTACGATACCGAGCATCTTGAGCAACTTATGTCGAAATTTGAGCAAGTTGAAGGTGTTCAGCGTGTCATTCGATGGGATACCGATGAAGAGCTAGACTAA
>JBILIM010000338.1:0-2849 GCA_044349985.1 Crocinitomicaceae bacterium | reverse complement strand
AGGCGTACTCCAAATTGTTGTAGCGCCAAGTTCTTTGATGTAGTCTAAATGGTTTATGATACCTCTAATGTCTCCACCGTGTCTTCCTCCGGGTTCAGATCTGTTTGCTTTTTCAAAAGTACTCGAATGGGAATCGTTGGTAGTGTCTCCGTTTGAAAAGCGGTCGGGCATTATCAGATAAATCACATCGCTTGTTGTAAATCCTTCCCGTTGTGCAGCATTTGGGCTCCTTTCTTTCAATTCAAAAGAGACAGATAGTTTGGTTTTGTTCTTTTTCTGTAGGAATAGGTTATAGGTTTTAGCAGCAGCAGATTTGGTATCAAGAGTTACAAAAATATAATTTGGGTTTTCTGTTTTCGTCACGTTAGTGATGGTGAGATCTTGACATACGACATCCAATTCTGAAATGTTTGAACCGTAAAGCATAACTTGAACTTGACTGTAATTCATGTCGGTCCACCAATTTCTAGGTTCAATTCGTTTCAAATCGTAGTGTTGTGCTCCCAATTGGAAAGTCAGTATAAGTGACATTGTCAGAATCATTCTGCTCATCATATCTTATTAATTTTATTCAGTAGTTATAATTTTTTTCGTCTTGCCACTTACGTATTTGACAATAGTCACCTGATTATTAGACGGCGCGGCAATTCTTTTTCCTGTAATGTCGTAATAACCTTCAATCTCTTCTTCAGTAATAATAAATGACTCATCAATTTCTAAAGGACAAGGATTGGTTAATGCCAAATAATTAGTTTGATTGCCGGCAGAAAGATTTCTATTGTAAATAAACGAAGCAATCGATGTCGTTACATGACTTCCCCATGCCTGAATTAGCGCATTTTGAAAATCACTATCTGTAAATCCGTAATCCAATTCTCTATAGGTGTCTAAAAGTGCGGCAGCTTCAATTAAGTTTTGTTTCGATTCCAGAATTGGAATAAGCGTCGAATTATTGAAATAACTGTTTAGAAAACTATCTATATAGTAGGTAAACAAATCACGAAAATAAGGCACTTCCATCATGCGATTGTATAACGGACGCGGCTGATTGGGGTGTGACCAATCGAAAAGATTTCGTGTAGCCCAATTGATGCCCATCCAATCAATTCCAAATGTATTGTCCATATCATATTGAATCAGCATGAATTTATTGTCAGATGGGCGCTGATACAAATAAAAGTTGTTTTTATTAAATGCATGTCCGTCCCAATGTCCGCACAATACCTCGATCGCCAATGTTTTGAGGTAAGATTCAACATCAAGCACTTGTTGAATTGCACATGGGAAATCTTGATTTGTGCTATTGTTTACAACATTTAAGAAATGAATTAAACCGGTGTAATCGTTTAAATTCTCATTGGTTTTTAACTCATATAAGTTCGAATAATTTGCGGAATTACTTCCGAGATAGGTGAGGTCAGCGCCATAGGATGCTTTATAAAGGTTACCATTGTCGTCATTAATGAACCGTTTTTGCAGAAATTCCTTGTCTAAATGTTCGGTATTGTAGTAAAGACCTTTGTATTCATTGTTAATAAATAATTTGACGTAACTGTTTCTAGGACTAACTAAATCTGCTGCTTTCAGAGCATATGCAGATATAAAAGATCTCAATATCGAAGGATCATTGTGTTCGCCATTCAAATTCAGTTTTTCTAATTCATTCCATTTTTGACCTTGAATGAAAGAATTAAAAGAAATTTTAAATGATTTCTTATCTGCATATCTAGATGTATTTCCTCTAAGCCGAAATCCAACATTGTTAACTGTATCTGTTAAAATCGAACTTTGATAAATAAATTGAGCAGGGTATTCCGTATTCGACTCTAGGCTGTCAACATCTAAAATATAATTCAGAAGAAGGGGGTTAATATTAATATGAACCGTAGCGACTTCATCTTGAATAAATGCAACGTTGTTTGGCGGATGAATGATTTGACTAGTGAATAAAGAACATTTCAAAACGGTACACAAAAAGACAAAGCGCTTAAAGAACATTTTTTTGTTGTGTTTCATTTTCAATACCATTCTATATGTTAAAAATACACTAAGTTCCAAAAATAATCAAAATAGGAGGAATCTGGTGGATAGAAATGTTACAATCCTTCCTTAATCAAGTATATGCGTTTAGCCTATTATTTTTATCTTTGAGAATACTGTGATTATGAATTTGCGCGCCATTCAACTTTTGGTTTTTTTATACTTTTCGGTCAACTTTGGCCGCGCTAATTGTTCTATTTCTTATCTTCAGGATGCCGATAGTTCTAAGATAGATTCAGCAGAAGTTAATGAATATTGGCGCTATTGTGGTGACCCATTTTTAATGGATTTAGCATGTGTCGGTGATATTCATGACAGTATTCTAGAAATTCCAATTATTAATGAAGCACGTAAGTATTATGGGCTTCGTGATATTGAAGGATCCCTTCATGAACAAAGAGTTCTTGAATTTTTTAAAAGCATGGGGTATTACAGTGTTAATGAAGATGAGGTTTCTTGGTGCAGTGTTTTTATCGGTTCTTGTGCTAAGAATATAGGGTTTGAATACACCAAACTTGCAACGGCGCGTTCTTGGTTGAATATTGGTGAACGAATATCTCAGCCAGTTCCAGGAGATATCGTTGTTTTCTGGAGAGAAAACCCCAACTCTTGGAAAGGTCATGTTTCAATTTATCTTGGTCAAAACCCTGAAACGAATGAGGTCTATGCTTTGGGAGGAAATCAAAATGATGAAGTCTGTATTTTGACGTATGACTTGGACACTGTATTAGGATTCCGCCGGTTAAATCCAAAATTAAAATGAAGTAAGCCTAATTATTTTTCTTAATGTAAAGCGTGGTTTTTATCAT
>JBILIM010000377.1:0-2593 GCA_044349985.1 Crocinitomicaceae bacterium | reverse complement strand
ATGGCATATTTGCTTTTACAAAAAAAAATGATTCACATAACTTTACCTAACTTTTTATGAACGTGAAATGTCAGCTATCAGTCTAAAGAAATTGGGTTATTGATTTAAAACGCATTCAACTTTTTGAAAGGAATCAACAAGAAATCTATTTTGCGTTTACTCCACAAACGAATTCAAGGGCGAATCAGCAGAAATATAATCTTTGATTAAATCGTATGAAATGGTAAATTGTGGTATCCCCATTGCATAGGAGCCAATTTCATATTGGCCATAACTGAATACAATGCCTTTTTGAGTAAACGCATAATTCTCTGACAAGAAAAAATCACCTTTGCGAGGGGTAAAGTCCCAACCCTCTCTGCCATTTTCAGCTAAAAATCGTTTTTCACCAATTTTTTTAAGTTCCTTCTTATAATCTCCAGTAAGGACATCTTCAAGTTTAAATACCTTTCCATTCTCCAAACTGAAATTTACATATTCAATTCCGCTCATTCCGTGTGCGGCTCCATAACCCATGTAATCATAGTTAATGCCGACAGTAAGCATTTTACTCGATTGATCCACTACACTACATGCCCATTCTTCATATGCAGCTTCATAAATATCATTGGTTGTTTTAACTTTATTTACAAATGCTTGCATACTCGAGCTTCCCGCTTTTTGATCCGTAATGAGTTTATACAATTCCTTGTTGATGGCTTCCTCGGTTTTTAAATCTGTCGTTTTAACAACCAAAAGTTTCACTTTTCGTTCAGCACAAAATTCTCCATTTTCAGAAACCAGAAACTCATCAGGATTTTCAGTAAAACATTTTTTTGCGGAATAATTGACAAATTGGGTTTGAAGACCAGCGTCAAATACTTTGTCGTTAGCAATCGAATCTGCACTGACACTATCACCATTTGCTTTTTCTTGCTTAGGAAGTGTAGTTTCTTTAGTATCTTCTGTTTGTTGCGAGCAAGAACATAAAATCGCAGCTAGGCCTAAAAAAATTAATTGCTTGATCATCGTATATTTACATTTGGGCAAATATCAAAAAAAAAACCGATTTTCATCGGTTTCGTTAATTTGAAAACAGCTAAGCTGCTTGTTTACAAATATCAATTAAGCGTTCTTTTGCACGTTTGAAGTATACATTAATCTGAGCTTCAGGAATATTCAATAGTTGCGACATTTCTCTCCCGCTTAAATTGAACATAAATTTATAAGTGATAAGCATTCGATCTCTTTTACCCAAAAATTGCATTGCATTTCTAATTTTTTTGATTTCAGATTTGTCGATTCTTTTGTCTTCTTTATCATTGTTCACAATGTTGGGGTGAATCGGAACAACATTCATTTTATCCATTTTACGAATGGCATCAAAGCAAAGGTTTTGGGTTAGGCGATACAACCATGATTTAAAATTACCTTTTGAAGGATCGTAATAATCCACTTTCTCAATAGCTTTTAATATAGCATCTTGTGCTAAATCTTCTGCTAAATGTTGATAACGGCTAGGTAGTGATCGTTTAGCTACAGCCTTGAAATAAGTCATCTGCTCAGAGATGAGGTGCACATTTGATTTCATAATTGGGGATGTTTAACAGTTTCTGAAACAAATATATTAAAAACTTTTTAATGTTGTGCAAGCATATTAAAAAAAATATGTTTGCATATTAAAATATTTTATTAAATATCACAAATTCAATATATTAAAAAATATATTTTAATATACAATAAGAGGATTTTAAATAAAAATCAATTTGAATTACACTTAAACGAAAAAAGCACCATCCTTATTGGACAGTGCTTTTATCAGAGTGGTAACGTATATCTTCGGTTGAACAACGTGAGACCAAAATGAGGGATTCCAGATCCCTGCTGCCCGACGTGCAGTGGATAAAAGCACTTCTTCACTTCGTTCACATGGTACTTTTTTCGTTTATCCTCCCATGAGTAAACTCAATGTCGGCTTAAACGAAAAAAGCACCATCCTTTTGGACAGTGCTTTTATCAGAGTGGGAGATGAGGGATTCGAACCCCCGACCCCCTGCTTGTAAGGCAGGTGCTCTAAACCAGCTGAGCTAATCTCCCTTTTGTGTTTTAGAGGTTGCAAATATACATCTGTTTTTTGTTTAAGCAATATTATTTCGAAAAAAAATCACTTAAAAGAAAAAAGCTTCCCATTATCAATAGGGTATCTTCTTGATTTGCAATGGTTTTATGATACGATAAGGCATCATGAATGTTGTCAAAAATTTTCACTTTTGAAGTTAATCCTTCGGCTGCTTTCTTTGCCATTGTGCTGTTCCATCCTCTTGGATTCGAAAAAAGGCAAAAACTAAGCAAACAATTTTCAGGAAACAAATTTATAATAGCCGAATGATCTTTGTCTGCACTTGCGCCGAAGATTATGTGGAATCGACCTTTGTTTATTTTTAACATGGTCTCGAGCGTTCTTTCAACTCCTGCAATATTATGAGATACATCAACTATAACTTTTGGGTTTTCTTGAATCACTTGCATTCTCCCTATAAATCCTGTGTTGGAATTTAATTGGTCTATTCCAAATTGAATATTTTCTGGATCTATTGAATATCCAATTTTCACC
>JBILIM010000127.1:0-5455 GCA_044349985.1 Crocinitomicaceae bacterium | reverse complement strand
CGTAGGCCCCGAAAAATATCTTATTAAAGACTTTAATGTTCTCAAATGCCGTCATATTTGGATTAATTTCTAGCCAAATATCCTTTCTTATTTTTTGTATGGTTTGGGTTATTAAGGCCTCGTCAAGTTGAGGATAATTGTATCTGGCAATGATTAATGCACCCTCTAGAAGGTCTTTATCTATAGATTTCGACCAAGAAGCCATTTGTTCTTTTACATTTTCGAATTGAATTTCTTGGATGAGGTTTTCAAGTCGCGTTTGTAACAATAAAGATCCATTCTCATTCTCCCAAGAGTTTTCCAGAAAGGGGATTGCATTAGATCCTATTGATTTCAATTGATCCTTAACATGAACATAAACGTGTTCATCGGGGTCGTCAATCAAAGTGATAAGTGCTTTTATAGAAGATTCAGCATACATATACGTTCAAATTTAGTTGGAGTTCTTTTTGACTTTCAGTTGAATAGCTTGTGTTTATCAAATTGGGATTGTTAATTTCATCGAAAGTCTAGTAAAAATGAAACTTTTTCAATAACTGCCCGTTACAATATTCACGGATCAATTATTAACATCTACAGGTTAAGAAAGAAGGAGTCTCATTGAGGCTCCTTTTTTTATCTGTTTATTTCTTTATATTTGACCTGTAAATTGATAAAGTATGTATAAGATTTTCGGTGTTCTCGTTGTAGGTTTAATTCTTGTTGCATGTAAAACGAGTAAAAATTCAAATCTCCCAATAGAAGCTGCACCAAACGCAGATTATTCCGATTCTATTATTGTAGGTAAAGTAATTGTTGGAGATTCCTGTCCGCTATACATTGAGGCTTATGAAGGAGAAAATAAAGTTATTTTATATCCGGTAAATCTTGATGAAAGTCTTCAGTTTACAGGTGCTTTTATTCGCTTTAGATATACGCTTAGTCGTGCAATGCAACCGTCAACTTGTGTGGTGGATAAGGTTGTTTCATTGGAAAATGTTGAGCAGTTGCGTTAAATACCTTAAGCGTTTTGTTTCTGTGAAATAAAATCCCAGCATAAATAGGCAAGGGCTTTGCCGATCGTTTTCTTTTCTGTTTCGCTGTTGGCAGCTCCCTCAGTCAAATGAAGGTATTTAGTCTCATTCAGCGATCCAATTTTTTGTACTAAATACCTTACGTGTTCCAATTGCATTCCGGATGGGGTGAATGCGGAACTTGGCATAAAGGCAATACTGTCTAAATCGATATCTAAACCTACGACCTTATTTTTAGCCCGGTCACATATTATGTTTAAATCTTCATAAAATCCATCCGGATTTTTAATGTAATCCTCGAAGTAGGTGTAATAACAATTGTTTTGCTCAAGAAATGTATAAATATGTTCACTGTTGTAGGCTTTGTGAAGACCAATAGGGCAATATGCTGAAAGACTTCCCTTCTCAAAAGCATAGCTAAAGCCATTTCCACTGTGTCTTCCCTCCAGTTTTCTGCAATCTGCATGTGGGTCGCAGTTCACAACAAAAAGAGGGGTTTTGAATATGTTGGAAATCGCATTTATTATTGGTAAGGTGTTGTTGTGCCCCCCACCGATAATTAGAGGAATGATATTTTCGTTGGAATACGTAGCCAAAATGTCCTCCAATAATAGGTCCAGTTCTTCTATTGCAATTCGGGAATCAGCAACCGAAAGGTCTGTTATTGAAGTTTTTATGGTGCCAAGAATGGTAATTTGTTCTCCAGATAAAAATCTATTGGATTGCATGTTTAAAAAACGCATCAAAAATGAAGGAAATGCATTTTCGGCACCTTGCAAACCATAATTTGCTTTTGGTCCGATACTTTCTTCAATTCCAATAATCAAAAACCGCGTGTTTTCACTTGGTATACCTGTCGAAATTTTTTCTCCCAATTTGATTTCTCCATCACGTATTTGAGTCAAAGTTGCCGTCAACGCATCGGTCATGAATTCAAAGTAAAAGTTTTTGTTAGATTGCATATTTCTCTAGGATTTCAATGAGTTCTTTAGGTGCTTGAGTGGGTCTTTTGGATGTGGAATTAACGAAGACCAACGTGGTTTCTGCAACACAAATTTTTAAACTGTTTGCATTATGAATCGTATAGTTAAAGCATATTTTTGCACCCTCCAACTTTGTTATTGTTGTTTTAAGTGTAAGTACATCATCGTAGAGTGCAGGATGCAAAAAATCGACTTTGTAGGAAATTACAGGTAACATTTTTCCCATTTCTTCAATGGCTTTATAACTCATTCCTAAAGCGCGCATGGCTTCAACACGGCCTATTTCAAAATAAGTGGCATAGTTTCCATAGTAGCAGTATCCCATTTGATCTGTTTCAGCATATCGAACGCGCACACTTGTTTCGTGAATAAATTGTAAATTCATATAGACTATTGTCAAAGTTATAAATGAAATTTCTGAAATTTACAAAATTCTATCGATCTTAGGATTCATTTTGGACATACTGTTTTCGAATAAATAGTAAGTCAACGCAATTGTGAATTTGAATTCCTGCGCAATTCAAATTTTCAACGAAATAGTTAATAGACAAGTAAAATATTTTTAAAAATCAACCCCCTAACGACTTTTTTTTTCACTTTTTTATCTAAATATTTGTTCCCCTGTAAAAATGAGTGTGGAAATATAGTTTAAACCTTCATTTCACAGCGTTAAAACAATAGTAACCTTAACTTAAATCATTACAAAAATGAATAACAGACATGAGATTGTTTGGAGTGCGTGTTTAAAAGTGATCAAAGACAATATTTCTTTACAAGCTTTTAAAACGTGGTTTGAGCCTATCGTTCCCGTTAAATTGGAAGAACAAGTTCTTACCATCCAAGTACCTTCTCATTTCTTTTATGAGTGGCTCGAAGAAAATTACATCATTCTTCTGAGGAAAGTTATTAAAAAAGAGTTGGGTCCTGAGGGTACATTGGAATACAGTATTGTAATGGAAAACAACTCAACGAATTCCACTCCATACACAGTTAAACTTCCGGCACTCAACAAAAAGTCACTTAAGAATTCACCGGTGAATATGCCGTTGAATTTGAACGAAAATCAGATAAAAAATCCATTCATCATTCCCGGTCTTAAAAAGGTTAATGTTGATTCGAATTTGAATCCGTCGTATTCCTTTGATAATTTTGTTGAAGGAGATTGCAACAGATTGGCTCGTGCCTCGGGTTATGCTGTAGCAAATAAACCAGGTGGAACTGCATTCAATCCACTTTTAATCTATGGAGGCGTAGGGTTAGGTAAAACACATTTGGCGCACGCCATTGGTATAGCGATAAAAAACCAGTTTCCAAATAAAACGGTTTTGTATGTTGGTTCTGAAAAATTTGCGCATCAGTTTATTGATGCCATTAAGAATCAAACAACCAACGATTTCATTCATTTTTACCAAATGATTGATGTACTTATCATTGATGATGTACAGTTTTTCTCAGGAAAAGAAAAAACACAAGATGTATTCTTCCACATTTTCAATCATTTACACCAAAATGGAAAGCAGATTATTTTGACATCTGATAAACCACCAGTGGAAATGCAAGGAATGGAACAACGATTATTGTCTCGCTTCAAATGGGGACTTTCCGCGGATCTTGGAACACCAGACCTCGAGACCCGAATTGCAATTCTCGAAAAGAAGATGTACGGAAATGGAATAGAGCTTCCTGCAGATGTTGTTGAGTATTTAGCATATTCCATCAATACCAACGTAAGAGAAATTGAAGGCGCGTTAAATACTTTATTGGCGCAAGCTTCTTTGAACAAAAAAGCCATTACGCTCGATTTGGCTAAGCAAATGGTAGATAAGTTTGTTAAGAACACTGCCAGAGAGGTATCCATTGAATACATACAAAAAGTGGTTTGTGATTACTTTGACCTGCCAATTGAAATGTTAAAATCGAAAACCAGAAAGCGTGAAGTGGTTCAGGCTCGTCAAATTTCAATGTATTTCTCGAAGAAAATGACGAAGTCATCGCTTGCGAATATCGGTGCTCATTGTGGTGGTAAAGATCACGCTACCGTTTTACATGCATGCAGAACGGTCATGAATTTATCAGAAACAGATAAGCAGTTTAGAGTGTATCTCGAAGAACTTGAGAAAAAACTTACAATTCAATAGTTTGAAATAAAACTTAAAGAATGGAACTCAATTCGGGTTCCATTTTTTATTAGTTGTAAAACAGATTTTCAAATTGACCGTTTTGAATCCTCAATGTATCATCAAAACCATCTCTTGAAAAATCAATTTGAAAAAATCCACCCATTTTTTTATTGATGGTATCGTGATAGTAAAATGCATGGGAACCATTGTTAGCATTTAAATAATAGGTGCCATTCTTAATGACCAAAGAACCCATTGGATTTGTATTGTAAACGTCAACTTGACCAATGCTACCTAAATTGAGTTGTATTGAAAAAGTATCATTGTTGGCCGCCAAACTCCAAATGCCGTTGGTATAAGTAAGTTCTTTGGTCTGCATAACAAGTGGTACTCCGTTACATTCGAAATACATATAGGAAGGAGTGTTGTTTGAACAGGGGGCACAATTTCCACCACAGTCAATTCCAATTTCTCCGGGATCTAAAAAACCGTTTTCGCATGGAATAGGCGGTGTTTCCTTTTTCTTGCATGAAGAAAATATGATTAACATTGCAAAGAAAACAAGTGTAGTGCTGCGCATTTCATTTAATTTGAGTTGAAATTATTATTTATTTCTGATTTGTCCGAATTAAAACACACATATAAAACGGTTAAATCCTCGGGGTCAAGTTTGTTGAAAGAAAAGTCATCGAAGTTTATTGGTATTGTAGAACATTGTTCATCTTTAGGTGCAGTCAATGAAATACTCCAACAACTTAAAAAAGAACATCCTCAAGCAAGCCATTTTTGTTATGCTTACAGCATAGGTGCGCAAAACATACAAACACGAGCCAACGATGACGGTGAGCCTTCAAATTCAGCAGGAACACCAATACTTGGACAAATCATTTCATTTGATTTGACAAACACTATAATTGTTGTAATCAGATACTATGGTGGTGTGAAATTAGGCGTAGGTGGGTTGGTTAAAGCCTATAAAAGTGCGGCTAAAGAAGCAATTTTAAATGCAGAAGTCATCGAAGTAGAAATAGGAGATTTTTACGAGTTAAAATTTCCTTATGCTAAATTGGTTGCAGTGATGAATTTTATAAAAAGAATGAAAATTAGCTTTGAAAACAATTATATTGATGAAGATTGTTCAGTGAACGTTTATTTACAGCAGTCCAAATCAACATCAATGCTTCAAGAATTGGATAAAATTGAAGGAATTGAAATTATAAAAATCAAGAATTAAAAATACAATGATTAAAGATTATAAATTTTTAGAACATCTGATAAGCATCCCTGGTGCTTCGAGTGATGAGGCCACGATAGCTGCTTTCATCACAGAATACATTGG
>JBILIM010000126.1:0-5484 GCA_044349985.1 Crocinitomicaceae bacterium | reverse complement strand
GCTGTGGCCTATGTCAGTCAAACAACTCCAATTCCAGCAACAAACTTTAATATCTTGAGGCAAACAGCACTAGCTTCAAAATTCCAGGGTAAGCAATTATTTTATTTGGATGCAGGAAGTGGTGCAAAACATTGCATTGCCCCAAAAATGATTGAAGAAATAAATAATTTAGGGCTTCCAATAATCGTGGGCGGCGGTATAAGAAATGCTAATCAAATAAAAGCAGCACATGAGGCAGGGGCGCAAATTGTTGTTGTTGGTAACAAACTTGAGGAGGACCCGGAATTCCTAAATGAAATAAAGAATTATAAAGAGGAGTTCCTTAAATGTGATATAAATTAAAATGCCTTAAATAGCTTTTACTTTTCAATCGTTGCTTTAAGACTTAGATCTAAACTTTTCACACTATGCGTTAACGCCCCAACGGATATAAATTGAACGCCTGTTTTAGCATACTCTTCAATGTTATTTGCAGTAATTCCTCCTGATGCTTCGGTTTCATAAAAGTCAGGTATTACCTTTAGTACTTCTTCGATTTCTTGGGGTGTAAAATTATCAAGCATGATTCGATCAACACCGCCACAATCTAAAACTTCTTGCAATTCGTTAAAATTTCGCACTTCTATTTCGATCTTTAAAGATTTATTTGTTTTAATCAAATAATCTTTAGTGGTAAGAATTGCCTTGGAAATTCCTCCGCAGAAATCGATGTGATTGTCTTTGAGCATAATCATGTCATACAATGCGAATCTGTGATTGTATCCTCCACCAATGGTTACTGCCCATTTTTCGAGTAATCGAAGGCCAGGTGTAGTTTTTCTCGTATCTAATAATTTAACTCCGTATTTTTTTACGCATTCCGTAAGTTGATTTGTTTGTGTGGCAATTCCACTCATGCGTTGCATGCAGTTTAGTATTAATCTTTCTCCCGACAAGATCGCATGAATCTTTGCATGAATTTCAAATACCAACTCGCCTTTTTTCACCGACTCTCCATCTTGTTTAAAAACCTTTATTATGGCTTTTGGGTCTAATTTTTCAATTATTATTTGAGCCAATGCCACACCGGCAATGATTCCATCTTCTTTTACGAGTAATTTAGCATTTCCCTCTGCCGAATTATCTATACAGGCTAAAGTACTGTGATCGCCTTCTCCAATATCCTCAGCTAGAGCATTCTCTATTATACGATTCAAATCGTTAATATAATTTTCAGCAAAAGGAAATGATTTTAACATAATTCAAAATTATAAAGCTACCCTCTTCATAGACAATTGCATAGATTAACAAATTGGTTTGTATCTTTGAAAAGTGAAGGTAAAGTTATTACTAATAGGCAAAACAAACAAATCATTTCTCATCGAGGGCGAGAACGAATACCTCAAGCGCATTCAACATTATATTAAATTGGAACGCATCGAATTGCAGGATATTAAAAATCAAAAACACTTAACCATAGATCAAATAAAAAGCAATGAAGGACGATTGTTTTTAGAAAAAATTAAAAATGAAGATTTTGTTATCTTACTTGATGAGAAAGGACAGCAAATGACATCTAAAGAGTTATCATTGTTCATCAATGAAAAGGCCTTAAATGCGTCAAAAAATATTGTATTCATAATTGGTGGCGCATACGGTTTCTCAAGTGAACTTTATGAACGAAGTAATTATAAGTTGGGACTATCTAAAATGACATTTTCTCATCAGATGGTTCGGATGATTTTCTTAGAGCAAATATATAGGGCAATGAGTATATTGAAAGGCGAGCCTTATCATCATGAATAACTTTAAAAGCTATTTAACTTGAACGAATCAGCAGTAATATTTATCGATAGGAATTTCCAGTTTTTTACACCTTTAGATATAATTGCCACAGTTTTTGGCTTTATCATTCTTCTGGTATTGGTTTATTCTAAAAAAAGAAGAAATTCAGGATTGGAATACTATAAATACTACCCTAGTGCTTTTCTTTTCAAAACTTTTTTTGTATTTGCTAATTGTTTGTTTTACATCATTGTCTACAGAGGCGGTGGGGATTCAATAGGGTATTGGGATGGTGCGGTAAAACTTAACAATTTATTTTGGGTCGATCCATTTGCCTATTTCAGAGAAATTTTCTCAGAACCTGTGTATGGTGGGCATATGAAAAGTTTTAATTCGATAACTGGTTTTCCAGATGCACGAATTTACGGAGAAGCATCGAGTTTCTTTGTCAGTAAAGTTGGTTCCATTTTTACCTTCTTTACCTTTAAAGGCTATTTATTGATTTCATTAATTTTCAGCTATATTACTACCAATGCATCTTGGAAATTATTTGAATTGGTGCGTTCCTATAAATTACATTCAGATCGCACCCTTGCGCTTGCGTTTCTATTTATTCCATCTTTAAGTTTCTGGTGTGGTGGTATATCGAAAGATAGTATTATCTGGTTCAGCCTTTGTTACTTTCTGGTAAATCTTTATCGTATACTAAGCCCAGAATATAAAAGTTCTTTTTTAAACTGGTTGTCAATATTGATTTGCTTGTACGTGATGTATCGTGTTAGAACCTTTATGATTCTTGTTGCTTTGGCACCGCTTTTATTCGCATACAGTGCAAGAGTTAAAAGGGTTTATTTTGATAATAGTTTAAAAAGAATAAGCATTAGAATAGTCGTTTTTATAATCACCATGTCAGGGCTAGTGGTTTTCATGCAATCTTCCGTTGCTGATGAATATATTGAGGAAGCTGCAATAATTAATGATGACATGACCAATAACAAAAATTATGGTTCCAATAAATATGATTTAGGTGTCACTGATTATTCACCCGCGGGTATGATAAAGGCAGCACCAGCGTCTATTGTAGCGGGTTTTTATAGACCATTTATATGGGAATCTTTATCTGCATCCTTAATTCTCAATGGTTTTGAAAGCTTACTACTGATTTATTTAACCTTTAAATTTTTATTTTCTGGTGCCTTGAGGAAAAAGATAAAACGGATTCGTGGTCACGAATTTCTCATTTTTGCATTTTTCTTTTCAATTATTCTGGCATATTTCGCAGGATTCACCTCCATTCTATTTGGAGTCCTTGTTAGATTCAAAGCGCCACTCATTCCATTTTTGATTGTTATTTTAACGGCACACTGGCAAAACAACTCAAATAAAAAGTTGATTTCTGATGAAACAGAGGTAGCGAGTTAAATAATATTTAACAGCAACACAAAACCGTATTTATATAAAAACACAAAAGCCATGGGGTCTGACGCCATGGCTAAGTGAACCAATTTTCCCGTTGGGGATGAAACAAACACGTTTGCGTGAAGTGTTTTTAAGTTCTTTAATATTTTATAGGAAGATTACTTTTTGCGTTGTCATTGTTCCGTTGTTGGTGATGGTGTTCACCATGTATTCTCCTTGAGCGATGTTTTGAAGTGCTATTTGTTGTGTGTATCCGTTTACTTTGTAAGTGTTGATTACTTTACCTGTAAGATCCACCAACTGTACTTCAGTTACCTCATTGTTGTTCCAAGTAACTGTAGCGTTGTTTACCGCTGGATTAGGATACACATTGAAAGTTGTAGCTGCTGTTGTTTCCGTGATACCTGCTGCGCTTTCTTGTTGTCCGAAGCCAAAGTTGTTTTCTACCTCAGTTACTTGTGTTTGACCAACGATTGCGTTTACAGAAGCAAGACATCCGTTAGCGTCAGTGATAAGTACTTCATAGAATCCAGGAGTTACATTGTCTAGGTCTTCTGTTGTTTGACCGTTGTTCCAAGAGTATGTGTAAGGAAATGCGCCCCCTGCTACCGTTACATCAACTGTTGCATTGTTGTAGAATATTTGATCTTGGTGATTAACGTTTGCTACTAGAATTTCTGGTTGTGCCACTTCAAATTGACTTGTAGCTGTACATCCTTTACCGTCAGTTACCGTTAAAGCGTACGTTCCTGCTGTTACGTTGTAGATGCTTGCAGTTGTTGCTCCGTTGTTCCAAGCATAGCTGTTGTATCCGTGACCTCCTGTAACACTTACTTCGATATTGCCATTGTTTTCTCCGTTACAAAGTACCGGCATTACATCAGCATTGATTGCGATTGGCATAAGTGTATCGATAGATGCTTCAAATACCCCTACGCATCCGTTTGCGTCTCTTACGATAGCGGTGTAGATGCCTACGTTAAGGTCATCGATGCTTGCAGTTGTTGCGCCATTGCTCCAGCTTACACTGTATGGAGCAGCGATAGAGTTTAGCTCAACCATTGCACCTTGAGACATATCTTCACAGTTAAATGTTTCCGCGCCTTCCAATGCCATTGTACTGAATGTTGCTGCCATTTGTACTGCTGCTGCTGCATTTAATCTTCCTGCACCCAACATTCCGATGTATTGTGGGTTCATTCCATCGATGTTTACCGCAGTATTTTTTAAGATGTATTCTACTTGTTCTGCTGTTAAACATGCGTTTGCTGACAACATCAAAGCTACTGTTCCAGATACCATTGGTGCAGCGAATGAAGTTCCGTTTCCTGTTAAGTATACTCCAGGCGCTGTAGATAAAGCTACATCGTAACCCGGTGCACAAATGTCAACAGATGCATTGTGTTGGTGCGTTGTTGCTGCATTTCCCATGTAACGTTCGTGGTTATCGTATGGACCAACACTACTTACTGCGATTACGTGGTTGTATGCTGCAGGGTAAACCAAGTTGCTAGCACCGCCACACGTAGAACCATTTCCTGCTGAAGCTACCAAGACAGCTCCGTTAGCGTATGCCTCATCGATTACTTGTTGTGCGTATCCATTGTAAACACATCCTGATGACCAACTCATGTTGATTACTCGTGCTCCTGAGTAGCTTGCTTCCAATACTTCATTGTAGTTCATTGCTCTTAATTGAAGGGAGCTGTTGTATCCTACTGAACTTTTTCCTGTTGCGTTATCTGTGTTTCCCGCAGCTGCAATGGCTACTGCTGTACCGTGGCTGTAGTCTGTACTTGTGTTAGGAGAAACATAACTGAATTTTCCTGCCAATTCTTCGTGGTTCAAATGAAAGTTACCATCGGTGATTGCAATTACTATTGAAGAATCACCTCTTGTTACGTCCCATGCCTCACGTGCATTGATCAAGTTCAACGCGTAATCGTTAGCAACAGACATATTGAAATCGTTTGGCGTATACAAAGCATCAAACGCCTCTACGATTTCAGGCTTGCTGAAATAAGAACTTTGCTTTGCTACTGCTTGCAACAAAACGTTCGCATCACATCCACATGTGATTTCATAGACATTGGTTAAGCTTCTGCTTTTTGATGCCGGAAACGCTTGTTCCATTGAAACCACGTTTAAAGTTCCAAACAAGTTGTTCAATGCCGCTGCGTTTGATGTCAGTTTACCAGACTCAACTTTCAAGCCTAAAGCCGATGGTTCTGCTACAGTAACCCAAACTTTTCCCGTTTGTGCCTGTGCGCTCATCGCCATCATTACTATTGCTAGTGACTT
>JBILIM010000125.1:0-5510 GCA_044349985.1 Crocinitomicaceae bacterium | reverse complement strand
TGGGAAATAATTGCAGTTCGTGGTAAGATGTAGATGATTTTATTGACCCCAGACAATTTAAACACCTGCACTTCGGCGCTTGGGAAAAAATTATAGTTTAGCGGATTAAACCCTGGACTTGCATATTCCAATAAAAAATCATTGATTGCAACAAATCCGCCACCTTTTGTTGCCAAAGGTATATTTTGAAGCGGTGTGAATTCCAAATATTTATCAGCATTTACATCCTGAACATAAAATCCATGATCGATATAATTGTCCAACAAATCAATTAATGCAGGATCGTTCTGTTGAAGCTCTGCGAATCTTTGTTGACCGTAAAAAGCTATGATTTTATCCTCATGTTGATACTGTTGAGAATATGAGCTGGAAACTGAAACGTATAACGCAACCGTTAAAAAAAGTAGTTTTTTAAGCATAGTTTTAAAATTTCTATTGTGATTCTGTTTGTCAATTAACATCATCCACTCCTAGACGTTGAAGTTAAGTAATAGTTGTTTAATTTCTTAAATTGTTAATTAAAATATGTTTTACACCTTGTAAAAAGGTCACCTTTTTTAAATAAACACCTTTTACTTTCACTTTAATTTGAGGTTATTCAAAAGCCAATCTTTCACTTCTTGAGGTTTCTGAGTTCCGATTAGTAAACGATTTTCGTCTTTAAAAACCAATTGCAATCCTTCCTTTCCGGAAATATTAAAAGCGCGATCATGTTTAGTGCCTTTTATTCCCCATCCTCCATATTCGGATAGTGGATGGTAGGTTCGAACTTGAAAAGATTTGATAGTATTCCAGGGGTAAAAACGCCATTTTAAATGAAAAGGTGACAAGCGAATATGAACCCCCTCTTCATCCAATTTGGTATGAAGCGTAGTCCCAAAAAATAACAAAAACACAAAAATGGCCGCGAGACATGTTAGTATAAAGCTAAAAATTGATGAGCCACTAGATAAAGGATTCTTCAATGTAAAAAGTTGCATAATTTGTAAACCAATTGGAACAATACCAACGGCAATTAAAAGAACCCACAACCACCATTGGTTGAATCGCTGCTTTTCTTCAAAAATTGTTTTTTCCATAATATAGGCAATTTAAACATTTTAGTCTGAAAAACAATCCTTTATTCATGTAAAATCAATGCCTTTTCAAAGGTAAAAAAAGTGGATGCATTGAAAAATATTTCCATTTTCAAATCACCAAACGACATTGCCTAAAAAACTAAAATATGTACGTGCGAATTATTTTCATCAATCTATTTATCCTCTTATTTCTCTTCATTTGCAGCGCTATTTATGCTCAAAAACCTTACTTAGAACTTTCAGGTGGCTATCATTTGGGGAGTGGGAGAATGAATTTAGGTGAAGTTTATTCATCGAGTAATGGAATCGGATCTGTTGAACGAGTTATCGGAAGTTATGGAGAAGGTTTTCATATTGGAGGAGCGATTGGATACAACATCAATAAAAACATAGCTTTTGAAGCAGCCGTTAATTTAAATGACGGTAGAAGTTTTAAAACGAGCTTTTACTCGAGCCATTCCAACGGATCAGGCCTCATTATAAGTAATAATTACGAATTGGAAAGCCGGTCAGAATTTATACAATTCATCCCTTCCCTTATGGTTCATTTCGGCTGGAGTAAATTCGATCCTTTTGCGAAAGTTGGTCTTATTTTAGGAACAGGAACCGTTTTTTACAGCTATTTGGAAAAGGACTCCTACAATGATATCGAAGGTTATTATGAATTATCACAAGGACTCGGACTTGGTTATAAAACTTCCATAGGTAGCTATTACCATTTCAATCAATGGTTCAGCTGCTTTGCTGAGTTGAGTGCCTTGAACATTAATTTTTCGCCAAATGAAGGCAGACTAACATCTTACAAAGAAAATGGCATTGAGCAGATTGATGCTATGAGTGTTAATGAACGCGAAGTTGAATATGAAGATGTTTATGATTTTAATTACAATACCAACCATAATCAGGATGAACCTTCAAAAGAGATGAAACAAGCCTTACCTTTTGGCAGTGTGGGCTTACAATTAGGCGTGAGATTTCAAGTAAACTAACTCCATCAACTGTTTTGTAAGTAAAGGATAAAAAGCATTAATAAAATAGCGAGGTAAATACCAATTACATCAAGATTGCTCTTGAAATCAAACTTACTTTGTGTTGGTGTTTGTTTTTCTGAATTTTTGACTTGAAATTTCCTTGGTGGCTTACCGAAAATGATATGTTCCCAATCCACAAATTGGTCCTCACCTACTTGAATTAGATCTCCAGACTTAAGAATTACTGGTTCATAAATTTTAGCACCGTTAACTAATGTGCCGTACTTTGAGTTCCTGTCCGTTAAAAATACATTTTCATGCGGATCGACAAAAATTTCAGCGTGACTTCTGGAAACTGTGATGTGGTCAACAATGATTTCGTTGTCGTCAGCACGACCTATTTTATAAAATCTCGGTTGCTTTTCCATAATGCAATATTACCGTATTTTAATTGAATCTTTCATTTTCAAGCTTATATAGATACCAAGAAAAAATATTAAACCCATTGCAACAACAATTGAAGCATCCAGTTTTAGGCTATTTGATGCTTGTCCGAATATCGATTCAAAAGTATTCATGTGAAAATTCTTCTGCAATTCTTCTGCAGCCGTGACTTTAATATCATGCATGGGAACGCCCTCTTTCCCTTGGTTTGCCATTTCTATAGCCTTCTCCATATCGGGGACAGTCATTTTTACATCACCTTGAATGTAAGAAAATCCTTCATTCCCCCATCTGGATAATGTTAAATAACTTAAAAGTTCGACTATTGCATTAGGTATTTTTGCAACGGCACCTGCCAACATTACCTGCGGAATTAAAATAATAGGAACAATTGTCATGACTTTTTCGGTATTTGAAACGATGGATGAAATAAACAATCCCATCATCGTGGCGCTCAATGACAACGCAAACATCCAGAAAAAGGTATAGGAGGCATTATTCCATGATGGATCCAAATCGCTGTATCGAATTGCAATAATTAACGTAAAAAGCAAAGATTGAATGGAAGCGAAAAAGCCTAAGACAATTACTTTAGAAAAAATATAGGTCATTATCCGTTGATTGAACATACGTTCCCTCTTGTAAATAGATTGTTCACATACGATTTCTCTAGCTGCATTATTTGCACCGAACCAAACTGCGCAAACGGCCATCAGAAAAAGAACTGATGCATTTACGGAATCAAAAATCAAACAAAGCAAACATGCAATTATTGGTGCTTGACCAATTAACACTGCAGTATTGATTCCATCGTTAAATTTTATCCTAAAATAGCGACGGCAAAGCCAAAACAATTGACTCAAAAATGAAGTATTGTGAATGTTTTTCATTTTAGAAGCGTCTACGCTTTTTGAATTACTCGATACTTTAGGTTGATTCGAAATCCACTTTTTAGCCATTGGCATAGCCAACTGGGAATATACTTTTACAGTATCCTTAACTCCAAAAAATGAAAGATATTCACCTATGCCACCTTGATAAACAAAATGCCCGCCTTCAGCTAGAAACAAAACCGAATCCATGTAATTCAAATCTTCAGGCTTGTGTGTTACCATCACAACTGTTGTTCCTTTTTGAGCAAGTGTTCTTAGTATCCCAAGAAACTCTTCTATGGTCTGGGGATCAAGAGGAGATGTTGGTTCGTCAAGAAAAAGAACCATTGGATTGCTCAAAATTTCTACTGCAATTGCTACCCTTTTTCGCTGACCTCCACTAATCTTACCTACAAGATTCCCTCTTATTGAAGCGATGTTCAAATCATTGAGCACCTGTTCGATTTTCTCTTTTACAATCGTATCCTCCGCATTTGCTAATCGCAGTTTTGCTGCGTAAAAAAGCGATTGTTCGACAGTCAATTGAGCATGAACACTATCGTCTTGAGGAACGTATCCAATTTGTGTTTTGAGGTAATCGTAATGCTCATGGAGATCGAGACCACCTATAAACACTTTTCCGGATGATGCGGGTGCATCTCCATTAAGCGCCTTTAGCAAAGTTGATTTTCCGCATCCAGAAGGTCCCATTACCGCAATCAACGATTGGGATGGCATTTCAAAACTACAGGTATGGAGTCCTATAGTACCGTTGCTAAATCGTTTCTGAATGTGTTCGGCTCTGATTGAAATTTCAGTACTCAAATCACGTACTGCTCCACTTACGGAAATCTGATACCTTCCAATAAAGATAGTGTCTGTCGGATTTAGGGTTGTTGAACCTGAGATCTGATGCCCATTGACAAAAGTTCCGTTCATGGAATCCAGATCGATTATTACGAATTTACCTTCGCCTTTTCGTTCAATTTTAGCGTGATTTCTGCTGATTGAAGCGTGTGAAAGGACCAAATCATTATCCGGATTTCGACCTATTGTAAGTGTATTTTTTGTTTTGAAAAGTTCATCCAAAGTTAACTTCGAATGGTTTGCATTTTCTGAAGACCTTCCGTTTGCAGATGTATAGAAATCCGGATTAAAAACCAATTTGGTTCCATTAACCGCTGCAATTGTAAGCACATCTTGAGGGGAAACAAGTATCTGAACACCTGGTGAAATTCGTGAACCGTTGACAAAGGTCCCGTTTGTGCTCCCTAAATCAACAGCATACAAGCAACTTACTCCATCGAAAATGAGTTGAAGGTGCAAACCGGAGATTTCTGGTTTTTCAATGCGAATTTGCGCTTTTGAATCCCTTCCAATAACAATTTCTGATACTTGTCCTTGAGTAAAAGCGAACTTAGCCAACAGTATATCCTGATCAACAAAACCAAATTTGAAATTGGAATTATTTACCATGACAAGACACTTGAAATTTCACTAAACACCATATCATAGGGAATCTTTTGTTTAAGCGGTATTTCATACGATTCTCCGTTTCTATTGAGTATCACCTTTCCGGCAAGCAATAAATCTACATTTCCTTTTAACATTTTGTCGACACTTTTGTATGCGGCACTTAAATTATCAATTTCGAAATATCCGTTTACTATTTTAGACGAGCCCGACGGTATCACCACCTTATCTGAATTGGACCATTTGGCAATACTTTTCTGCTTTGTACTGTCCAAATACAATTCACAAGACACGGATTCCATATTAAAATCCAATTTGGATTCATTCGTCAATTTAAAATCCGCTTTAAGTTTGGTCGTTAATAAATTGCTTTCAGTAACTTGAATTTTATTGAGAACGAATTTATTTTTCGAAGCCAATTCAATAAATATGGCATCGTTCAAAGGTTTAATTGGTATCCAAACAATATGAGAGGTTGATGCATTCAATCCCATGAAAGTAATCCTTCCATTCAGGGTTACCGTTGCTTGTATGGAATCTAGCAAGACCTCATTTTTAACATAGGATTGAATGGAATCAAGATAATAATCAATTGTTACAGGTACATTAAACACACCTGTTTTAATTCTTTTGTTGGCGATCGTTTTGGATTTACCGATAATATGGTTGTT
>JBILIM010000124.1:0-5532 GCA_044349985.1 Crocinitomicaceae bacterium | reverse complement strand
AGAAATAGCAGATACTATTCTTTTTATTCACCACGGTAAAAATTGGTGGTCTGGGGATAGAAAATCGATTCTTTCAACAGAAAATCCTGAAGTTGTAAGTTTTGTATATGCTTCAGAATTTATGAAAGAAATTCGATCAAATATTCGAAATTCAAGAGTACAATAGGCAGTTGTTTAACCCTATTAAATTAGAAATAGGCAATATAACCAAAATGAACCCTACTGTTCCTTAACAAAATTGGGTTGTCTAGCTGTTTTCCTATTGCCAATGAAATTGAAAATATACCCAGATTCGTTCCAAATGAAAGTCCCGCGCCAAATCCATATGGATGGTCTTTTCTGTAGGTTAAGGAATTGTTCTCGTAAATAGCTTGATCAAAAAAGGCAAAAACATTGGAATTTTTATCCAATAAAAACCGATATTCAACTGAAAACACACTTTTCGATGAGGCAAATAGTTCTTCTTCGTTGAATCCTCTTAATGTTTGTAAACCACCGAAGCGAAACAATTCATTTTGAAAAACTTCAGGGGCATAATAGAAATCACTTTTATTGGATAATTTAATAATGTTCCTTTTATATATAGGAATGTAACATTCCATTGCAAAGGACATTTTATAGGTTGTATTGTTGGTCCAATCTAAGGTGTCATTTAATCTCGATTTTCTATTGCCAATCGTTGCATCGGCACTCAAAATTAAACCTTTAGATGGATTTGGAATGTAATCTAAGGATCTCCTCATTATACCAATACCGTAACTGTCACTTTTAACATTTGATAAATTTTGAAAAACACCACCAGTATTCCCTGAAGCTAAAATATTAGATGTGAAATTCTGATAATAAACTTTAACATTGAGTCCATTTTTGAGCGAATAATTTATTCCAACAAGTGAACGAAGTTCAATGAATGTAGAGTCTCTTTTGTAAAGGTTAAACTGACCGTCAATACCGAAAGGCGTTTTAAATAAATAGGGCAGATTCAATGATGTACTTAACGCTTGGGTTTGGGATTGAATATTTCTCCAGCTCAATTGAAACGATTCGCTTCTGCGTAATACATTGACCAATTTTAAATTAATTTCACCGGTAAGCGCAATTTTCGTATTGTTTTGATTGGGTTGTAAACCTAAAGCACCATTAATAGAACTAATTCCTTTAGCCTTTAAATAAAAGTAAATTTCTAAACCTTCCTCGGTAAATAGAAATTCTTCTGGCTTAATTTGTTCAAGGTATGATTGCTGCTTTATGGTGTTGTTAATTTCGCGAAACAAATCATGGTTATATAAATCACCCTTTCGAATTCCCGTAATCATAGAAACAAGAATGGGTGATAATGTAGTGTCTCCTTTTACAATGATATCCGAAATCTTGTAGCGTTTTCCAGGTTCAATTTTAAGTCTTGCAAAAGGAATACTTAAATCGGTATTTATACTGTCTAAATAAATTTTGCAAAATGGAAACCCAGCATTTAAAAAGTTATTTTCCAAATCTTGCATCATGTCGAAAACAACCTTTGGTCTGAAAGGAAATTCCAATAGCGTTTTCTCCCTGTAGAATGATTTTAATTTAGGAATATCTTGAGTTTTGAGTTGAGGTGCAATTTGTATTTGATTCCATTTTTTTCCCGCGTAGAAATCAACATTAACACCATGAGAATGGTATGTTAATGAATCTATTCCGCAAAGTAAATAACCTTTATTTAATGCTCTTTTTTGAAGTTTCTCTATAGATTGGGCAGCTTTCAAAGAATCTTTATAGTTCAATTTAAACTGCTTGTGAACCAATAGGTAATCATTGCTTGAAAAGTTGATACAATATCTTTTTTGGGCTAAAAATTGAAGAGGGGATAAAACAATCCATATGACAATAAGGTAACGCATCATGAATTAAACGTACTCCAAATTAGGATATTTTAAATCATTAAGATTCAATTGTGAATAATATTTTTTCATGGTGCGTTATAAAATCTTTAAATTAGCGTTTAGGTAGTCAGAGGAAATAAATTAAAACTGAGGAGAATGAAAAAGATTTTAACATTGGCAATAATCGGTTTGGTTGTTACATTAGCATTGGGTTCATGTGGTTCAACCAGCGGAGGATGTGACGCATATGGAAGTTCAATTCCTACAGAGTCGTCACAAGACATTGCCGCTAGGTAGTCATTAAATGAAATAAAAAAAGAGATGGAAAACATCTCTTTTTTTATTTATAAAGGTTTCTAAAAGCTGTCTATTTATTTTTCGACGTAGCTAACGTCATATGAAACGTTGTACGTATCTGGGAATTCTGGAACTAAAACGTAATTCTCTGTAACTACATCTAGACCACATTCTTTCTCTTTACATTGTGTTACAACAATTTTATAATTTACCGTTTGATTTACATCATCGATGGTTACTGTTCTGTCGTATGAAGCATTACATGTTGCACTAACTGGATAACACATCACACAATATTGAGAAAAATCTACAGGACCTCTTGCTCCACCATCTATACTTACCTCAATACTTTGAGCGTACAAATCATTACCGTGTATTACATAATCATTTCCCATGTTACCGGTTAAATATCCATTTATCGGAAATAAATCTACATTCGGAATGATAGCACCATTATTGGAATCGGTCATTGAAATCTCACACTTTTTCGAACAAGAGCTTAACGATAGAAGAATTCCGATTGGAATGATGAGTAGTAACTGTTTAAGTATTTTCATTTTGAAAAATTTATGAGCGAAAGTAATTTATTTTTTTCTAAGAACAAAGTTTTGGCCTAAGTAAACGCGTCGAACTTGTTCATCTGCAGCAAGTTCTTCTGCAGTTCCACTTTTCAATATACTTCCTTCAAAAAGTAAGTATGCTCGATCGGTAATGGAAAGCGTTTCTTGTACATTGTGATCCGTAATGAGAATACCAATGTTTCGTTTTTTTAAATCTGAGACTATTGATTGAATATCTTCAACTGCAATTGGATCAACACCAGCAAAAGGCTCATCTAACAAAACAAATTTCGGATTCGTAGCAAGAGCACGTGCAATTTCTGTTCTTCTTTTTTCTCCTCCAGATAGGCGATTGCCAATTGTTTTTCTCACATGAGTCAGACTGAATTCTTCCAAAAGTTTTTCCAATTTCGCTTTGCGTTCCTTCTTGTTAAGTTTGGTCATTTCAAGAATTGCCATGATATTATCTTCAACGCTTAACTTTCGAAAAACAGAAACTTCTTGGGGAAGGTAACCGATACCAAGTTGTGATCTTCTGTACATTGGATACCAGGTAATTTCTGTATCATCCAAAAATACACTTCCCGAATCAGGCTTTATTAAACCAACAATCATGTAAAAGGAGGTTGTTTTTCCTGCTCCGTTTGGCCCCAATAACCCAACAATTTCACCTTGGTTAACTTCAATAGAAACGCCATTAACAACCGCTCTTCCTTTGTAAGATATTTTAATATTGTCGGTATGAAGTTTCATCTTGCGAAATTACAAATTTAAAGACCATCTCGCACGAATACCTAATGGATGAATTTCAGGCGTTAAATGAGTTATTCGCCATACCAAATCGACACGAAGTACTTTTGCGATATTCTCAATTCCTATTGTCGCCTCAGCGTATGGGATATTGTTGAAACTTTTTGTATCTGATGGCAACAACATTTCAGCGGTATGCCTTTCCGAAATGGTTCCGTATACAATTCTACCACTGGTAACTAATCTAAGTTTCAACTTATTTATGTAAGGCAATCTGTCAAACAAAAGGCCTTCCCAATGATTTTCTACAAATGCACCAACATATTTGTCCGATATAAATTCGAAGAAACTCATTCTGTTAAACGCATTCGTGTACAACCAATAGGATTGACTTCCTTCATGTACTTTTAGAAAGGGATAAGCAGCTGTGCCAAAAACACTCCCTGCGGATATACCATATCTTATTCTTCCAAGCACTCCGATTGGAACACTATGTTCCATTTGAAATTCAATTTTTTGATAATTATAATTGCCACCAAAAAGATCTTTTATTCCAAAAATTCCCTGTAGGGATAAAATCGGAAATCTCGAACCTACTGAAGATCTGTCAAAAGAACCTCCAACAAATTCTTCATTTTTTGCCCATCTCAACCTTGCTATAAATTCGCTAGTGGTAATTTTATTTAAAGTGTCAAAAGTACCTGAGCCACTATTAAATTTAACATAATTGGCTTTTCCTAATGGAATGAATTCCTTCCATTCAAATCCGCCGTAAAAAATAAAATCCTTTTTTATGTCTTTTTCAAGATTGATCCCAACCTTACTTACCATCGTTAACTTGTCCAGAGGTCCGGTACGGAAAATGGAGCTAAACGTTGAACCCACAGCTGCTGCTGTTGGAGATTGCCCGATTTGTTCAATATCACGGCTGTAAAATGCACTTAACATTCCTCTCTTCTTCGGTGTAATGTTGTAGCGAACAAGAAATCCGTATTTGAATTCTTCATCACCAAAGCCATAAGCGAATTTTCCCCCGAGTTCCAATCTTCTCGAAAAGGAATTCGAAGTGCGTAGCGCAAATGCGGCTCTAAATTTCTCAACCGGATTGAAACTAATTGCTGAATAGGCATTACCAATTTCAATTTTTCCGACAGGAAAATAACCCGTTGATAAAAAATAGGTGACGTTTCTTAATTTATTAAAAAAAGGCAAGGTGTTCAGGGAATCCACCATTTCAATAATTCCCGATTCCTGTTTAGATAATTCTTCATGTCGATTGGTATCCCAATAAGCATTGTCTCTCAAGGATGCACTGTCAGAAATGTCTACCGTGTTATCACTAGTGTAAAAATCATGATCGTAGGGTTTATTTATTTTGAAATTTCTGCGAGTTGAGGTTTTTCTTGCATAAACCCCATAAAGTTTTGTTTCTTCAACAAGTTTAACATCCACAATAATTTTTTCTTTGGTCAACATCCAAACTTCAGGCTCAATTTGATCAAATGTATGCTCAAAATATAAGTCATTAACGTAATTTATATTGGCGTTTGGTGAGATTTTAGCTGTAATTTCTTTGATGGCATAAGTGGTGTCGTGCACCCAAATCGTACCTTCAAATGTCATATCGCCAATACGTTTGGGCACAAAATCCAAACGATAACACCAATTTTTACCGATAAATGTGGAGTCTCTCAATGAAAAGTTGTAATAACTTCTTGCAATAGTTGATATAGGACTTACGAAGGATCGGTTTAGAATATTAACATTATTATCATAAATATTGATATCAAAATACATTTGACCGAGGAACTGATTAAATTGCAAATTTTCAATTCCTGTAACTCGAGTGGCTTCTAAAATTTCTTTTTTCTTTCTTGGGTTTTTTAGGTAATAAAATTTGGATATACTTTCACTAAGCATCGCTGGTAGAAATTTTGTCGAATTTTCAGCGGTATCCAGATAATCCAGAAGTAAATCCATTCTCTTTACCAATTCACGGTTTTCGAAATTAGGACCTAAATTGTTCAGGTCAAGTTGAAATTTGTTGTAATTCTCATATT
>JBILIM010000123.1:0-5538 GCA_044349985.1 Crocinitomicaceae bacterium | reverse complement strand
GCCCTGTTGCACCGATTTGTGCTGGAGGCACAATAAATTTAGCTACAACTTCAACCAATAGTATTTCAGGAAGTTGGAATCCGCCAGTTAATAATACTGCCACGACGACATATACATTTACGCCAACAGCTGGGCAGTGTGCAACTTCATCCACACTTACAGTAAACGTTGGTGCTCCGGTAACGCCAACCTTTAATGCTATTCCTGCTCAATGTTCTAATGGTTCATTTACATTGCCTTCAACATCTAATGAAGGATTTATTGGAACGTGGAGTCCTGCAGTGAATATGTCAGCCACTACAACTTATACGTTCACTCCCAATGCAGGCCAATGCGCAAACAACGGTTCGTTGACTGTCGCAATCAACAATGCAATTAACCCTACTTTCACGCAAATCAATCCTATATGTAACGGTGCAACAATAATATTGCCGAGCACTTCGAATAATAGCATTACCGGTAGCTGGTCTCCGGCAATTAACAATACCGCAACAACCACTTACACTTTCACACCGGGTATAGGCGAATGTGCGAATGCGGCGTCAATGACAGTAAGTGTAACACAGCCAGTTCTTCCGACCTTTACCCAAATCAATCCGATTTGTTCAGGGGATGTGCTCGCCTTACCATCAAGCTCTAACAACAGTTTTACTGGAACTTGGTCACCCGTAATCAATAATACTGCAACAACAAATTATACGTTTACGCCAGATGCTGGACAATGCGCTACACCTGCAGCAATGACAGTTACAGTGAATCAACCGGTAGTTCCATTGTTTACCCAAATAAACCCTATATGTAATGGAGGTACGATAAACTTACCAACGACATCCACCAACAGTTACACAGGCTCTTGGAGTCCAGCAGTAAATAATACATCAACAACAAATTATACCTTTACACCAACAACGGGTCAATGTGCTACCACTGCTGCTATGACGGTAACGGTTAACCAACCTGTAACGCCAACGTTCACAGCTTGGGGTCCTTATTGTCAGGATGCAGTTCTAGTCCAAGTAATGTTGCCAACAGCCTCAGTAGAAGGTATCAATGGTTCTTGGAATCCTGGTATGGTATCCACAGCAACACCTGGAAATAATGTCTACACCTTTACGCCAAATGCTAGTGAGTGTGCGAATGTTACTACAATGACCGTAGTTGTAAATCCAAATGTATTGCCAACTTTTGTAGCAATAGCTCCAATATGTGTTGGTGATGCAATAAACTTAAGTTCTACCTCAATAGAAAACATTACAGGAACATGGACGCCACCGGTAAACAACACGCAAACAACAACGTATACGTTTACCCCATCAGCAGGTCAATGTGCCAACACAAATACATTAACAGTGAATGTAGGTGCACCTGTCACTCCGACATTTACAGCCATACCTTCTCAGTGTGCAGGATCAACGATAACGTTATCTAACAGTTCTTTGGAAGGATTTACGGGAACATGGTCTCCAGCTGTGAACAATCAAGCGACCACCAATTATACGTTTACCCCAACAGCTGGACAATGTGCCACAATAGCATCGATGACGGTTTCGATTGATGCACCGGTGCAAACAACATTTACTGCAATGGGTCCTTTCTGTTCCGGAAGCACATTTACATTGCCCATTACTTCGAATGAAGGTTATACGGGATCTTGGAGTCCGGCGATAAACAATCAACAGACAATGATTTATACATTTACTGTGGATCCTGGGCAGTGTGCATTGAATGGATCTTTGACCGTTAATATTAGTACCAATCCAACGATAGACATAACCAATGCCATTTTGACCAATGAAAGTTGCAATCAGATGGATGGATCAATTTCTGGGATTGCTATTAATAATGGAACACCCAATTTTAATTACCAGTGGAACAATAATCCTTCATTAAATACCTTAGATCTTCAAGGACTTACTGCTGGAACGTATGCTTTAGAAGTTACCGATCAATTGGGGTGCACGGCAACTACAAGTGTTGTTATAGATGAGAATCAGGCGCCAACAATAGATGCTTCAGGAATTGTTGTTGAGCAACCAACGTGTTTGCAAGGTGGTCAAATAAATGGGTTACTTGTAAATGGTAACGGTCCTTTCGATTACCAATGGACAAATTCCGCACAAACAACACTGTCAATCAATAGTTTAACAGATGGTAGCTACAGTTTACTGGTGACCGATGTGAATGGTTGTACAGTAAATTACGGTCCGGTGGCAATCGTAACACCTGAAGGTCCAACTGCTGCCTTTACATGGTCGCCTAATGAACCCTATATCGGCAATAATGTGACTTTTACCAATAACTCAATTGCGGTTACCAATTTCAATTCTGAATGGACAATCGGTTCACTTACCTTTAACGCGACCAATCTTGATCATTCGTTTGAGGATAATGGAACATATACGGTGCAATTGATTGTTACCGACATGAATGATTGCATGGATACAATAGTTCAAACAATTTACGTTATTGGCGATGTCACCATACCCAATATTTTGACTTTGAATGATGATGGTGCAAACGAAGTTTTTTTAATCGATGGTTTGAAAGATAATTCAAGTTTGGTAATTATTAACCGCTGGGGTAACGTCGTTTTTGAAACAACCAATTATCTTAACGATTGGAAGGGCACGAACAAACAATCAGGAGATCGGGTTTTAGATGGTGTATATACCTACTTGTTAACCGAGCCTGATGGATCTAAAAAACACGGATTTATTCATATCGTTCACTAAAGAAATCATGCACGAGGAGTTGAACATATCGATAGCTTGTGCTGATAAGGTTAAGGTTCATTTTGATCAATTAAAAACAAGTTTGGTCAAAGAAGAGAAAGCAAACATAATTGCATCACATTTTGGGAAAATCTCACAAGATCTTATAAATGGTCTTGCAGATACTCTGGAAGATATTTTGCTTTCTTTTGGCGAAGAACGAGCAAAGATAAAAAGGGTGTTTTCTATTTTCATTGAGGCTTGTAGAAACATACGCTCGCACGGTTCGGTTGATGAAAACAAGGAACAAATCGCATTTTTTATCGTTACACGTGTAAAAGGTACCTATCAACTCTACTTTGGTAATTTGATAGAAAACAAAGCTATTGATGATGTAAACGAACATGTTAGCAAAATCAATGCTGCCAGTTTGATTGAAATTAAATCCATGCACCAAGCCTCTCTTCTGAGTTACGTTCAAGATCAAAAGGATGGAAGTGGTTCAGGACTGTTGATTATGCGTCTGCGTTCTTATAATCAAATTACTACCCGTTTTCACCCTCTCAATGAACACCTTTCCCTTTTTGTTGTTAGGGTTGACGTATTGAATTAAATTGTTTTAATGGTAAAAACTGCTTTTGCAGAACGCTATGTTCATCCCTTGCCTGAAAATCATCGTTTTCCGATGGAAAAATACGATTTACTGTTAAGGCAGTTGGTGTACGAAGGCACACTAGACTATTCCGATATTTTTGAGCCAAAAACAATACCTATTAATGCCGTTTTAGATGTTCATGATCGTCTGTACTTGAATCGATTAATAAATCTTGAATTAGCTCCTTCAGAGCAAAGAAAAACAGGATTTATTCATTCGCAAGAACTGATTCAAAGAGAGCTGGTAATCATGGAGGGAACAAGAATGTGTTGTGAATTCGCTTTGGAATGCGGTATAGCAATGAATATTGCTGGGGGAACACATCATGCTTTTAAAGATAGAGGGGAAGGATTTTGCTTGTTAAACGATTTCGCGATAGCGGCTGCTTGGTTATTGAATGAAAAGAAACGGAATAACATTTTAATTATTGATCTGGACGTGCATCAAGGAAATGGAACCGCTTCCATTTTTGAATCCAACGAAAGGGTATTTACATTCAGCATGCACGGTGAAAACAATTATCCCTTACACAAAGAAAAATCTTCCCTCGATATCGAATTGAAAAACGGTACTCGAGATAAGGAATATTTGTACGAGCTTGAGCAAGCTGTAGATCAAATCTTAAATAAGTTTTCACCAGATTTTATTTTTTACCAATGCGGCGTCGATATACTCGAATCAGATAAATTGGGACATTTAAATGTTTCAATACAAGGGTGCAGAGAAAGAGATAGGATTGTCTTCGAAACAGCAAAATCATTGGGCATTCCAATTGTTTGCGCTATGGGTGGTGGTTACAGTCCGGATATAAAGGTGATTGTAGAAGCACATGCGAATACGTTCAGACACGCTCAAAATATTTTTTTCTAAATTTTTCTTCAAATCGCTAGGGGAATTAACAATGTTTTTATCTTTGTTTAGATTAATTCTAAATAATTTTGAAGCAGCAAATTGAAAACAGCCAATTGAATCTGAATCCTTTCTCGGTGTGTAATGGATGTGAACTTTTGAAGAAAAAGAACTGTTGCAAGAAATATAAAAAGAAAGGAAGGCATTGTAAGCAATGCCCAAAATTGTAAGCTGCAAAACCTTCCCTATATTTGAAGAATGAAATCATTGATTTTATTTTTCCTTCTTTCATTAAATTCAATAGCTTGGTCAGGTGTTCGAGATTCTTCGGATTGGATAATATCCTACAACTTTTCTATGACCAAAATGGATTTTTTTACAGGATTCCAAGGGTTAAAAACCATCAATAATTGGTCGCTTGGACTGGGATTAGAAACAGGGGTAAATCGTACCTTTTTTCAGCAGCGATTTTACCCTAAAATTCAACTGATAACAAACTATACATTCGTCAGAAAATCATGGATACGCATGTGTGCTTCTGGAAATTATGGTTTTTCATTTTGTAAAGTCAATCAATTGTCAAATGCTACGCACTTTTGGAACGAATGGTATTGTGGTTTGGGATTTGAATTTGGAAAGCGAATCCGACCCTACATAAATGCGTCAGCAGGGTTGTTACAAGAAGCTTTTATGGGCAACAATGAAGCGCGTATTTTGAGGTTTAACACCATGGGTTTCCAAGGTACAATTGGACTTCGGTATGCGTTTTAACGTTTTAATACTACTATTCATCTTGTATTCCTGTTCGAAATCGAAGAATTTTGAATCGGTTCAAATAATTGGTCATGGTGGAAATGGATTGGAAAATTTGAATTCTTTCTACCATGATAATACCTTAGAGGCAATTGAAATGGCATTGTTAATGGATGGGAGTAATGGGGTAGAGTTGGATGTTCAGCTTTCGAGCGATGGTGAACTTTGGTTGTATCACGACGATTTTCTAGAAAGTGAAACAAACGGTCAAGGTTGTATCAATGACCGAACGAATGATTATCTCGAATCCATTTCATACAAATCGATTCAAAAGGAAAAGTTAGCAAAACTGAGTGCAGTGGATCTAAAACTTCTGAATAACAAACAGTTGTATTTGGATTTAAGACACTACAATTTTTGTTCGAAGCAATTGGTAAACGTAAATCAAGTAATTCAAAGATTACAGGAGTTGGAATTCGATCATATAACCGAAACAGAACTTTATTGCGTAGTTTCCACCAATCAATGGGTTCAACCACTTTTAAATGCAGGATTCAAAGTGATGACGAC
>JBILIM010000122.1:0-5575 GCA_044349985.1 Crocinitomicaceae bacterium | reverse complement strand
TAGTTAAAGAAGAAAATACCTTCAGATTCCTGCCTTCATTAGAAAGAAAAGAGTCAAAGCATTTTTTGATCATTGAGAAAAATGTTGAATTGCCTTTGGTATTCGATAAGTCTGCTGTGTATTTCAATCCTGAAAAAATTAATGGAAAGTTAAATCTCAGATATTGGAGAAATGGAGATCGCATAAGACCCATTGGATTGCAAGGATCTAAGTTGGTTTCTGATGTGCTCAAAGATGCAAAAATTCCTTTGTCGGAAAAAGCAGAACAACTCATTGTGCATGATGAACAGCATGTGCTTTGGATCGTAGGTCACTGTGTGAGCCGAGATGCCATTGCAGATAAACAGCATGCAATTTGGAAAGTTAGTGTTGAGTGGAAACAAGATTCTTTAACTTTACTCCAATGATTCCATTACCAGAAGACTTTGAAAAACGCGTGCAGCAGGATCCTTTTTTGAATGCTACTATTCTTGAATCCCTCAATTCAACAGCTCCGGTATCTGTGCGCTTGAATTTGAAAAAAACGAATCCCAATTTAACCTTTTCAGATACCGTTCCGTGGTGTAATGGTGGTTTTTATCTTGAAAAAAGACCTGTTTTTACTTTGGATCCTTTATTTCATGCAGGTTGTTATTATCCGCAAGAAGCGGGTTCTATGGTTTTGGATGAGGTATTCAAGCAGTTGGATTTGCCTTCGGAACCGAAATTCTTAGATTTGTGCGCCGCACCAGGAGGTAAGAGCACATTGATAGCATCATTTCTTGAGGGAAAAGGGTTGCTTGTAGCCAATGAATTTGTGCACAGCAGGGCAATGGTTCTGAAAGAGAATTTAACCAAATGGGGCGTTTCAAATGTCGTTGTTACCAACAATAAACCGGCAGATTTCAATCAACTTCCGCATTTTTTTGATGTTATCTTGGCCGATGTACCTTGTTCAGGTGAAGGAATGTTTCGTAAAGATCCTGAATCTAGAAAGGAGTGGTCTTTGAAGAATGTTGAAATGTGTGCGTTAAGGCAGCAACAAATTATTGAAGATGCATGGAATGCGCTCGCTCCTGGTGGTTACTTGATCTATTCTACATGTACCTTAAATGCAGATGAAAATGAATCGAATGTAAAATGGGTTTCCACCGCGTTAAATGCAGAAATTGTTGAGTTGGAAATTCATGAAAGTTTTAAAAAAGGACGTGATGGGGTAGGGTATTATGCAATCCCTGGAATAACCATGTCAGAAGGTTTCTTTATTGCCGTATTGAGAAAAGGGGAAGAGTCTCCCCCAAAAATGAAAAAGGTAAGTTTCTCAGATTGGAAACCTTATAAAGATATGGATGCCATCAAAGACCTTGTTCAGGTTAGTGATCACCATTTTTTTCATTGGAAAGATTTCATTTTAACATTCCCACAATCAATTTCGGAAAGTTTACATCAAATTCTTGGCAGTAAATTGTATGTGATTAAAACTGGAACTACCCTCGGGTCAATGGTAGGGAAAAAGATCATTCCATCGGAAGAATTGGCCTTGAATCCTTATTTGCGCCTTGATAACGAAAGTATACAATTGACCTTAGAACAAGCTTTACAGTATTTAAAAGGCGAAACTTTCAATATACCGACGCAACGTGGATATGTCTTGGTAAACTTTCAAAATGAACCACTTGGATGGATTAATCATCTCGGCAACCGTTTCAACAATATGTACCCGAAGGAGTGGAGAATACGAATGAAAATCAATTGATGGTATGCGAATTTCTTATTTCTATTTGGTTTTAATTTTTAGTTTGTATTCGTGTAATGATGACAAGCAAACGACTTCATCGGTTGTTTCCGAGGAGATATCTGTTCAGGATGCTACGGACAAAATGCCAAGGCTTAATTTTCATATTGACACACCAATTTGTGATGAAAATGGGTGTATAGGCAGTTATTCAGGTCCTGAGTTCATTGATGAGAAATATGTTGAACCTCTTCATTTAACCGGAACGGATATCGCACACAATTTTTCGAATCTCATGGCGCGTTGTGTTGGCGAACAACTTAAATCGTTTTACAAGAAAGGCGTTTACGTTCAAGTAGATTTTTCAAAAATAGTGATGATTACTAAAGGAATGCGTTCTGGCAATGATAGTGTATATTATTATTTGAAAATTCCATTTAAAAAGGTTAAGAATAGAAGTGAGGCGATGACAGGATTTGATCACAGCGGTGGTTGGGGTCATGCTCCAGCTTTAGTGGAGCGAAAATCGAAATTGCTCAATGCCATGCCAGCAATAGTGAAGAACAAAAAGCTCTATGTGAGTCCTTTAAAAAAAACGCCGGAAGGTTTAGAAGAATATTGGATTCAGTGGAAGCATACCGCCTATTAAAAGGAGCCTAGCTTTTCTTTTTTGAAGAGTTTACGATAGGTGTCGTAAATAAAGCTTAATCTTTTTTCATCATTAGGGTAATCCGTGTACCATTTCGGAGGATGTTTCAAAATCTCTTCAAATTCCTGTTCAGAAACGCCTAATTTTTTTGCAATGTATTTTTTTTCTTCTCTGACTTTTTCCTCTGAATAGGGCTTTGTTTTTAGTGTCTCCAACGCATCATCACGATCTTGAGCGCCTACACATATTTGAGATGAAAATGTTGCTCTTCGGTAATCGATATTAAATTTTTCGAATAGATAATAAGATTGAATAAATCCGGTGTATTTGGATTCATAGTGTTTGCCACCGTAATATTTCCAATCCAATTCCTTTTTAAGTAATTCAACAGCTTCTTCTTTATCAAAAGGTACATAGTTGAGGAGGTATACCATTTTTATTCCTTTGATAAATTTATAATACATCTCACTCAAAAATCCGAATGTTGGAAATTTTCGGAGCCGACCGGAGCCGAATTTTTTGTAAATGTGATTGAAATAAGTTAAATCCTTCGCGTTGTAGTGCCAATGTTTCGGTAAGATACCTTCTGTTGCGAAATTACCACCACTTATAATGTGTTTGATTCCGTATTTTGCAGCTACTTTGTGTAAAGCAGACAAAATGGCAATGTCTGTAGGCGTATCCGCTTCCGGAACCGAAGCTTTCAAAAATGCGAGTTGCAAATCCTTGAATTCGTGCCAATCCAAAACATAACTCTCGTATTCGATATCTAGTTTCTTGGCAATATTTTTAATGTTCAGCACCGCTTCCTCAGAATTCCAACCGTTATCCATGTGCACAGCTAAAACACGTAGCCCATGTTTTTTAGCAATATATGCAGCATAACTGCTATCAATTCCACCACTTAGCCCAACAACACAATCAAATTCTTTCCCTTTTCCTGATTTTTTTATTTCAGCGATAATCTCAACCAGTTTTTGGTCGCTTATTTCACCTTGGTATTTGTGTAAAGCTCTTTTTTCAATGAATTCAGTGCAATGGTTGCATTGTCCCTTTTCATCAAATCTGATAATTGGGTCACTCGTATCCATAAGACAACGCGTGCATTGTTGGTATTCAGTCTTTTTCACTGCCCAAAAATAAATAGTAATTTAATGTAAACTGCATAAAGCGTATTTAATTTTATTAATGTAATTATTTACAGATTAAATAACTATAACTTACACTTTTTCCATTTTATGCACAAGCTCAGCCAATTGCTCAACTTGAATTTTTCTAGAATAATTTTCTACACCTATCGAGTGGCATGCAATTTCTCCAGATGATTTGAATTCCTGGTACAATTCGTTTAATACTTCCAATAAATGGGCGCTATCCTTTACTACAATGCCAGATTGTGTTTCTTGAATCAAACCAGCTTGAAGCTGATTGCTTTCTGAAGCGGATTCTTCAATGTTGTAATACTTATCCTTCAATGATTGGGCCTCAGGATCATTTGAATAACATAAAATCATTTTTCTTCTTATGCCTAAATAATCAAATATTTTAGTGCCCATGTAAGAGTAATAATTGAACAGCAACATTACATTGTTTTCGGCTAGTTTTCTAAGTAATTCCAGATTTGGAATTTTTGGTGTTATGGTTACGAATTTTGCTAATTCTGGATATTCATACGTGGTAAGTTCTTGTAATTTTTCAGAAATGTTAGTTCCGTAGAAATTGATTCTAATGGTTACATTCTGATTTTGTTCAATAAAAACCTTAACAGTTCTTAAAAAACTTTCTATAGGGTGCCATTCATAGATTGTTCCAACAAAAGCAATTTGCAAAGTGTCATGGCCTTGAGGAATTTCAGCGATTTTATCAATTACTTCAGGATCATATCCGTTGGGTAAAATACTATGAGGTTTTCCAGGTATGAGCCCATCTATTTTATTAAAAACAAAATTGGAAACCGTTGTAATGTGCGATGTTTTTTTTACAATTCGCTTTTCAAAAAAGCGGTGCCATCTGTTTTGTAATGCTGATTTTGCATATTCCTGATTGTGTGACCAAGGATCTCTGTAATCAGCTATCCAAGGAATTTGATGTACACTCCCCAATTTTGCAGCATATTTAAATAGGATGAAAGGGTCACCGCTTGCTATTATGGCGTCTACCTTGTTCTGTTTTAAGTAATCTTTTGCGGCGCGATAAATTTCTACTTTTGGACCAACGGGAAAAAGAAACTGAGCGAATTCATAATACGCACTTATTGCTTTTCGTAACCATTTATATTTTCTGTCACCATATTTCAGTAATAAGCGATTGCTTAAATTCGGTTTGTAAGGTGTTCGGATAATGGTACCGTATTCCGTCTCCTCTATAAATAGCGTTTCCGAACTACCTGGTGCGATGTAGTCCAGATGATTTCCGTAAGTGTTTGACCATTGGCGCGTAATAACAATGGGTTCAACCCCAAACGTTTTTAAATATCTATACCAGTTGTAGGGTCTCAAGCCCCCCACAGAAACATAAGGAGGGAAATCATAAGCAAGAATCAGTAGTTTTTTCATCCCAAGCGAAGTTAAGAAAATAGTATACAAATTCTTGGGGTTGCGTTAAAAACTGAAAAGAAATTGATTGGATTCACAAATGCCTATAAATCGTTATACAACCTTTCCAACCTTTCCATTTCTTTCGATCTATTACCATGATTTGAAACGATTTCAAAGGCAAAATTTCTTTGACTTGATGTGTCTGAATCCAGCATGTTTTCGATGGTTTGAGCAAGAATTTCTGGTTCTGAAAGGGGAACTTTTTTCACAGATTCGGCATTAAAAAGTAATTCTTCATACTGTTCAAGGTCAGAAATAATCAATGGACATTTGGCTGCCATTGCCTCAAAAGCTGAGTTGGGGGTTCCGTCACTAATTGGGGTCATCATACATAGGGCAGCACGCTTCATGAGCATCCAGATTGTTTCTTGATCGACATATTCGAGAATCACGAATTTTAAATTGTATGTATTACGCAATACTTCAAGCTTTTCTTTTTGTTGCTCGTAATACACCTTGTCATAGTTTTTTCCTCGAATGAAAACGAAAGTATAGTTATCAATACGGTTTTGATCTAAATACCGAATGGCTTCTATTTGCAGTGCAATATTGTAAATTGGGGACATGAATCTAGGCGATAGCACAAATGATTTCCCACGAATGACTTCGGGGATA
>JBILIM010000121.1:0-5577 GCA_044349985.1 Crocinitomicaceae bacterium | reverse complement strand
CCATTTCTCCGCAGGGCCGATTAAAGTCGATGTTTCTTTACCAATATAATCGGAACCTACAAGCAAGGCTTCAATGTGTATGTCTTCACCCGCAACTTGAGCAATATCTTCAATAACAGTGGTGGTGTCTCCTTTTTTACAGAAAAAAGCAAAGGGAAGGTTCGGATTACCGGGTACAATGCTATCGGAACCTAACGTATTGAAGGTTGAAAATACGGATGCAGGCCATTGATCATAAAGCGCTGCGATTGGTGAATAAACAAGTATGTAATGACTGTCTGGAACGGCAGCCATCATACTGTTAAAATTGTCAAGCTGTGAAGGAACATTTTGTCTGAAGATAAAATACTTTTCTACACGATTTCTGCAAGCGCCCAAATCATTTGCATTTCCATAGTTATTGAGCGGATTTTGCATGATAGTATCGAAAAATCGAGTGCCCCAAGGTTCCATGGTTAATGGGTCGATAACCGCCACATACAAACTAGGAGTAGTTAAACAGAGACCATATTCTTGTTGCGTGCCATCCAAATAGTAAGCGTTTTCATATATGGCAGGTACTCCTGGAGAACTTTTTACATCGCATGTGAGTTCTTTTAAGTTGGGACCAAAAAGCTTTTTTCTTTGGTTGGTGTTGTATGCGATACCATTAAATCCATTCTTTTTAAATTGAAAAAAATGATCCTGACCCCAACCTGATCTCCCGTTTATGTACTGAAAAGAGCGTTCTTTCCAAATTGGATTGGGTTCGTCAACGGATACCCTCCAAAAATAGACCATACTGTCTTCGCAAACCAAAGGCCAACTCATTCCCGATGATGCCGAAATCCATTGACTTGGATTTACTTCTTTCACACCCCCAAGTCCAGATACCTGTGCATATCTTTTTTCAGGACTGTTAAATAAATCGGTTGTATCTATTTCAAAACGATAGGTGTTAAAATCAGCCAGGGGATTCACTGTTGATGCCCTCAATGTGACACTATCGTCCGGAACAACAGCAAATTCATGAGGTATTACAGGCAGTATTCCCTCAACATTTATAAATAGTGATTTATTGATTTGGTTGTTGTTTAACTCATCATATATTTCATCAATAGTATTTGGGATATCAGCTTTAACAGTGAAATTGTTAATTCCTACTCCAATATTGGATTGTAATGGCATTTTGAATGTTAATTCATATGTGTAATCCAATTCCGGAATGGCGAAAACATATATAGAATCTAAATTTCCATTTGGAAAATTTCTAGTTACCTCGAGAGAAAAAGTATCGGTAATGGATTTACCCAAATTCTTTAACGTAATCTGCATTTCAATACTGTCAACAGTCAGATCTAATTCCTGGGGTGAAAAGGTTATGTTTTGTTCTAAAAGTTCTATTTCTGGTTTTTCATGCCAATTAAGACGGATCATGGGGTCGCCATTATAGGTCATTTGGGTTGTTGTACTCTCAATAGCCAACCCAGCACCAGGAAATTCCATTGAGGCAATTGTTGCCTGTAATTGCTCACCTATGGTAGAACCGTAGTTGATTTCAGTGATTTGCTCATAAAATAAACTCGCATAGGAATTGAGAACATTTGCAAATCCTAAACTTATTTGTCCAAGGTAACCTATGGCTCCATTGCCAGCAATACTTACAAAGCTCTCTGATTTGGAACTTCCTGATTGAAAAATATTTCCGTTGTAACAAGAATTTGTAAAAATTAGAGGGTATTTACCTGTATTGTTCCAATTCGCAGGCTCGTCAATGTTAATCTCAAATCCAGTAGTTGTAGGTGCGGCATGTCCAAAAAAAGTAATCAATGAAACACCCTCTTGAATACGATCCATGATGATGTTTAAATCCGAAGGACTTAGAGGCGTATTTCCAACTTTGGCAAAGGTGTGAACCAAACCTCCGAAATATTCATTTTCAATTTTATTCTCCAAGGTTGACATATAACTTTGAAAAGCGCTTTGTTGTGTTGCATTTGTTCCACCCACAAAATGCAGCACATGTTTTTGCCAATCCTTTGTTTGTGAGTTGTATACTGAGGATTGATTTTGTTTGGCATCAAATAACTTTACTTTATCCAAATAGTCCAATAATTCCTGATTAGATTGCACTGAAATTCTACCCGTTGGGATAAGTGGAGTCCATTTTGAGGTACCCGGAAAATTGGATGTAATTAAAGCATCACTAGACGGTTGTCCAAACGATGGGATTAATGACAATCCATAAACTAGAGGATTGTTTCTTGTGCCCGGACCTGTTGATGTGAGACCAGAAACATTGGCTTCACGAATGCCTTTACCCATCAAAAACAAGCCAAGAGGTTTCTCGTTTGCATTGACATACATATGATGCGCAAATCTTCGAATTCCGTTAATGTGTTTTGGGACTCCGCCTCCATATTGTTGGTAGAGCTCGTTAACGTTAGCCAAAATTACATTGTAATTCCCACCATTTGGATCATTGGATCTGTAAGCAGCGTATTCCACCGATGCAGATTGTAATTTTGGATGATAAATCATCAATAAAGCTTTTTCAGGATTGTAAATGGATGTGTTTCCATAGTTGTTAAAAATCCCTGATCCGTTAACAGCTTTAAGAGAACTGACCAACTTAAAATTAGACGCATCTTCAATCACCACAACTTGATCCGTTCCGTCAGTACTATTACTAAACAATATTGAGTAATTCGAACCATTCGGAATTAATGAGATTTTTTTTGGCGATGAACCCAATACAAAAAGTGTTGGATTAGCTGATGTACTGTTTGATAAATCAATTCTGACTTTATTTTGATTTGAATTATTTTTCACCTTGAAGGTAGAATTCATTAAACTCCCTGCTGAGGGATTTCTGGGATAAAGAAAGGACCAGTAATTTAAAGATTGAAAATCGGTTGCCGCGCCTTGATCGTTAACAATCGATACTTTAAAATTCGTCTGTCCTGTTGCAGAAAGCAGATTGGGTGAAAAAAAATTGGTAATATGAACCGCTTTGTATCCTTGAAAAATAGTATCGGCAATTATAGTATTTGAAGTACCTACTGTATGACGGGAGTGGTGATTGCCTAAACCTGTAAAATTAGCATTTGAAACACCTACACTTACCGCTTTATAAATGACGTCAGGAGCATCGACACCCTGATAAATCTGGTCCAGAACAGTTGAACTCCAATTGGTCCAAGTGTAACCGCTCGCACCATTTACGGGTGCTAAACCCCATCCTTCACCAGAAGTGTAAAAAGAACTGGAGGCATCCGAAGTTTTTTCACCTTCGTTGTAGGCATTGGAGAAGGATTGAAATTTTTCAAATAAAACAAAATTGGAAGAGGAATAACTACCAATTGTTTGATCATTCTCAATAATAAATCGTTTGTTATTGGTTTGATTATTCCAAGTGAAAAAGTACTCTATGGTATCGTTGTATAAACTGTATTTCGGATTACCCAAATCTTCGGGGTTTTCATAAAGAGTGGTGTCAAGCCAACCGTCGTTTTTCTCTGAATAAAAAAGTATAAAGTCGCCAGAATTTATTTGGTTATCGCCACCGTCCTCTATGTATATAGGTATTTCTTGTTCACGACCGAAAATCTGAACATTAGCACTTGAGAATAGCGTAACCGGAACCCCCGAAGCAACTAAGGCGGAGTGGTCTAATTTGTGAATGCCGGATTGAAAAATTTTAAAGGCATAATATTTTTGGTTGTAATTGATCCATTCATTGCCGTATACCTGCGCTTTTAACGATTCTGTATATAATAAAGAAAAAAGGATGATGAAGACGGCAAATAAATTTTTCATATCACTTCATGTTAGATGGTTTCCTTAATTTCAATCTCAAGGAGATGACGTGTGAATACAATGCAACAGATGCATCACCAATATCCGTGAATGCATAATCCAAATAAAAGTTCTTTAAATTAACGCCAAGGCCTATATTTGGTTGAAAACTCAATGATTTGCTATCGTCAAAATTCTTGATGTATTGAAAGTTCGAAAAACCTGCCCGCACGGTAACATAATTTTTAAATCCTACTGAAATGCCCATGTGCGGGTCAACTGAAAAAAGTCCTGTTCGTATAAGTGTATTTCTTTTTCCGTCAGTGGTTACATCCAAGTCCAACTCGCAAGAAGCGTGCAATCCGGATTTTGTTATATCGAATTTTCGATAACCAGCTAAAATAAGTTTGGGTAAAGTCAACTCAAGACCATTTTCAGGTAAAGAATTTCCTGTTGCTAGAAAAACTTCCTTAGTTTCATCATCTAAAGTAAATACCCACGCATTAAAAGTGGAAGTAGCATCCCTTAGAACGCTTCCAAATTTCCATTTTGTACCAATCTCATACTGCACCCCAGCATCCAATCCAAAACCCCAAGATTTAGCAAAATCACCTACCTTGCGATGGATAATTTTAAAATTACCTCCAACGCTGAGACCTTCAAGACCTAATTTACGGGAATAACTCATTAGGAATGCGTAGTCCGCTGCCGTAAAGCTTGTTATTTTGTCGTAATCAATATTTCCGGCATTATCAATAAGTTGCGTAGTGTTAGGGATGTCATCTACCGCAAATCGAATCGCTGAAAATCCAACAGCACTTTTTTCATCAATTTTATGTGCCAATCCCAAATAGTCGTATTTTGCTATTCCCGCAAAATATTCTGAATGCATCAAGCCTACTTCCAGCCAATCATTAACTTTTGTTAAACCTGCCGGATTCCAATAACCTGCATTAACTCCTGAAGTTTGTCCTACAACGGCATTACCCAAGCCCAAAGCGTCAGCTCCAATTCCAATAGATAAAAATTCATTCGAATATTTGGGGGCAATAGTTCCATCTTGGCTGTAAAGATGAATAGTAATAAAACTTAAAACACAAATGACAATAGACTTCATCTTAGGGTACGGATTAATATTTCAATGACATAACACCATAATCGTTAAAAAATTGTGTCCTCAAGTTGTTTCGTAGACTTAATAAAAAGTAAATTTACTGAATTCAATTTTTATTTTTTTGTTTCAAATTTAATTTTTTGATGAAGTTATTCACGTTGCCTAATCTGCTAACGGCCTCCAATTTGTTTTGTGGTTTATTGAGTATAATTTGTTCTGTTGCAGGACGATTGGACTGGGCTCCTATTTTATTGCTTTTTGCGGCATTATTTGATTTTTTGGATGGTTTTTTCGCTCGTATTTTTAAGTCAAATAGTGAATTAGGAAAACAACTCGATTCTTTGGCTGATATCGTCTCATTTGGAGTTGCTCCAGGGATTATGATGATGGTTGTTCTTGTTGTTACAATAAATTTTGGTGGACCCGTATACCACCCTGATGCATTTAGTTCTCATGTGCATTACGAATGGAATAATTGGATCAACGCACTGTTTTACAATGTACCGAACGGGATGGACGCTTCGATTAAGTACTTTCCTTTGATTGCGCTTATTGTTCCTGTGTTGTCCATGTTTCGATTGGCTAAATTTAATGTAGATGACAGACAATCAATGGGTTTTTTAGGTGTCCCAACACCGTTAAACACCTTGTTTTTAACATTCTTCCCCTTGCTTTTGTGGTTTGAT
>JBILIM010000120.1:0-5580 GCA_044349985.1 Crocinitomicaceae bacterium | reverse complement strand
AAACGATTAGGTCAGAGCTTTGTCTTTTGCTGTTTAACAAAAAGAAATCATCCAATTCTTCAATGGCTGTCCACTGTGTTTCTGCGTTCAATTTATTGCTTTCAGCGACCCGTTGCCATCTCTCATAGGCGTTGGAAGTTGTATACAAATCAATTTTAACATTGAGTTCTTTTGAAAATCGTAGTACACGTTCTACCCATAAGGTGAAACTACTTTCCAGTTCTGCCAGTGGCGGACAAGTAACGAGCATTCGTGTGGCTGAGACAAATGGCTTTTCAAAATTGCAGAAAAAAATTGTTTTGTCACAAACATCCATTAAGTGCTCTCTGTCATCACCAACAATGCGTTTCAAAATGTTCATTCTTGAGTTGTCATTCAAAACAACAATATCCGACACCAATTCTTTTGCAACTCTAGCAATTCCTGAAGAAACGTTGTGGTCAATAGTCGCTATGGTGTTGATTTTTGCTTCATGTCCTGAGAAATGCTTAACAATTTCTTCGAGAGATTTTCTAGACTTTCGAATCATACGTTCGGCATCCTCATTATTCGGGTGAACGCTGACTACTGAAATGGGATTGATAACTTTCGGATCAGATACCATGAGAGAAAAATCCATCACTTGTTCATTACCAGAAAGTTCATTCATGGCAACCAAAAGGTGTTTATTGCGCAGACGAGTGCCCTTAGGTTCATCATCTTCATTTTCCGCTTTTAATATCAAGAGTTTTTTTCCTGCATTTTCCGTTACGAAAGACGCAACCATACATGTGATTAATATCAAAAGAACGGTTCCATTCAAAACATTATCATTTAGAAGCCTTTCAGGTTCTATGGTTTGTCCCAATTTGTTAGCGGCGTCAATAGCAGGTTGATTCAAGATTGTTTTATAGCCGACCATAATTATCGCTAATGTTGCAGCAGCATGAGAAGCCGAGAGTCCAAAAATAACCTGTCGTTCCGTTCCTGTCATTTTGAAAACCAATTGTGTAAAAAACGCAGCCAACCACTTACTGAAAAGTGCAAAAGCAGTCAAAACACCTGCAATAACTAGGGGCCACGAACCTTGGAAAAAGGCGCGATAATCAACCACCATTCCCACAAATATTAGAAAAAATGGTATGAATAGCGCATTTCCAATAAACTCTACCCGATTCATTAATATGGAATTGTGCGGAATCAATCGATTAAGCACCAATCCTGCAACGAAAGCGCCAATTATTCCCTCTACACCAGCTACCTCAGCAAGGAAAGCAGCAAAAAACACGATGGATAAAACAAAAATGTATTGAGATGATTTTTCACTGTCGAGTTTACTAAAAAACCATCGTGCTATTCGAGGAATCAGCAAGAACATAATGAGTGAAAAAATGGTCAATGAAGTAATCAATCTAAACCAAAAAGCAGAGTCTAACTGACCTTTAGTTGAACTCGAAATAACGGCCAAAATAATAAGTACAGCAGTATCGGTTAATATGGTTCCACCAACTGCGATGGCAACAGCTGTATGTTTTGTCAATCCATATTTACTTATAATTGGATAAGCTACTAGTGTATGGGTTGCAAACATACTTGCAGTAAGCCAACTTGCAGTTTCAGATAGTTCTAAAACATAATAACACAGGGGAAAACCAAGTAAAATCGGAACAAAAAAGGTAAAAGCTCCAAAGGCAAGACTCTTTTTCAAATACCTTTTAAATTCATTCATGTCCAATTCAAGACCCGCCATGAACATAATGTACAACAAACCGATTGTAGAAAACAATTTTATCGACCCTTCCTGGTCAAGTGCTCCTTCTCCAATTAATCCTAATCCTTTTGGCCCTATGATTACTCCCGAAATAATGAGTCCTATTATGGAAGGAATGCGGATTTTTCTCAATAAAATCGGTGACAAAAGAATGATAAATAGGAGCAAAGAAAATACAAGAATGGGGTTCTTGAGTGGAAGTTGAAACTCCTGAAATAAATGTTCGAAAAAGTAGTTCACCGATTGGGTTGAATTTATAGCATTCAAAGATACTTTTTTTAATAGATTCATAACGTAACTTTATACTGAATTATAGGTATAAGAAGCTAATTTTGTATCTAAAGTATTGGTAAGCCATGCGGTTTGAATTAACCAAAGAATTTCTTGAAGATCTCCGGCTTAAAATCGAAGCCATGGATTTGCCATGGATTAAGGATCGGGTGATTGAATTGCATTATGCAGACATCGCTGAAATTCTGGATAAGCTATCGAGTGAAGAAGCAAAATTCATTTATTTTTTATTGGATGAAGAGGTTCAGGCCGATGTATTAATGGAACTCGAAGAGGAGGTGAGAGACAAGTTTTTGGCATCGCTTTCCTCTAAAGAAATTGCTGATCAGCTTGAAAACCTCGACTCGGATGATGCCGCAGACATTCTTGGGGAACTCAGCGAAGAACAAATTCAAGAAGTCATTTCTCAAATGGAGGATGATGAGGCAGCCGAAGACATCGTAGACCTCCTTAATTACGATGAGGATACAGCCGGTGGACTCATGCAGAAAGAGTTCATACAAGCGAAATTGGATTGGCCGGTGGACCGTTGTTTGGTCGAATTACGAAGGCAAGCCGAGGATGTTGAAAAAGTATACACCATTTATGTTGTGGATGATTTGAACAAACTTGTTGGTGTTCTTTCGCTCAAAAGATTGCTTTTCGCAAGTCCAAAGACCAAAATCATAGACTTGTATCAAGGCAAGAACATCATATCCGTTAAAACAAGCGACGATAGCGAACAAGTTGCGAAAGTCATGGAAAAATATGGCCTTGTTTCTGTTCCAGTTGTCGATTTACAAAATAAATTAGTTGGTAGAATTACGCTAGATGATGTGGTTGACATCATTAAGGAAGAAGCGGATAAAGACTTTCAATTGGCATCCGGTATCTCTGAAAAAGTAGAGTCCAACGCAAGTGTATGGCGAATGTCGAGAGCACGTTTACCCTGGCTGTTAATTGGTTTATTGGGGGGAATTTTGGGTGCTCAAGTTATATCCGGTTTTGAAGGCAGTATTGCCAAAATTCCAGCCTTAGCATTTTTTATTCCATTAATTACTGCTATGGGAGGTAATGTAGGGGTACAATCCTCTGCAATTGTTGTACAATCACTTGCTAAAGGAAACAATCAATTTGGCAGCATTTTATCCAAATTGTCCAAAGAAGCTTGGGTTGCATTGCTTAATGGAATTTTGCTGGCATCACTCATCTATGGCATCGCAAGTGTATTTGAAAACGCAACACTTGGAATCATTGTGAGTATTTCTCTTTTCATCGTCATGTTTTTCGCAGCCATTTTCGGAACCGTAATCCCACTGATTCTAGATAAATACAATATTGATCCGGCACTTGCCACAGGCCCCTTTGTTACGACATTAAACGACGTAACCGGTTTGTTTATCTACTTCACTGTTGGAATGCTATTGTATCAAATCTAACGATACTTTTACACTATAAATCAGCGAAAAAGTCGTTTCCTTTATCATCAGTAATAATGAAAGCTGGGAAATCTTTAACTACTATTTTTCGTACCGCTTCCATACCCAATTCTTCAAAGTCGACTACCTCAACAGACAAAATGTTCTCTTTTGCCAAAATTGCGGCAGGGCCACCAATTGATCCTAAATAAAAACCTCCATATTTATTGCAGGCATCCTTAACTTCATTTGAACGATTTCCTTTTGCCAACATAATCATACTGCCACCGTGACTTTGGAAAAGATCCACGTATGAATCCATTCTACCGGCAGTTGTAGGGCCAAAACTTCCAGAAGGCATGCCTTCCGGCGTCTTTGCAGGACCTGCATAATAAACCGGATGATTTTTAAAATATTCGGGCATTGGCTTACCTGCATCCAAGAGTTCTTTGATTTTCGCATGTGCAATATCTCGGGCAACAATTAAGGTTCCATTCAATTTTAATCGAGTCTTAATTGGATAATTAGACAATTCCGCAAGTACTTCGTTCATGGGTCTATCCAAATTTACTTCAACCGGTGGATCCAAATGAGGTGGTGTGTCCGGAAGCAAACGTCTCGGATTTTTCTCTAATTCTTCGAGAAAAAGGCCATCAGGAGTTATTTTAGCCTTGATATTTCGATCTGCTGAGCACGAAACCCCAAGTCCAACAGGACATGAGGCGGCGTGACGCGGCAAACGAATTACGCGAACATCATGGGTAAAATACTTCCCGCCGAATTGTGCACCAATATGACTTTCCTGACATATGCGGTGTACCCGCTTCTCCCACTCTAAGTCTCTGAAAGCCTGACCTTGCATGTTGCCTTCCGTAGGAAGTTCATCAAAATATCCGGCAGATGCTTTCTTAACGGCAGCAAGATTGGCCTCGGCTGAAGTACCTCCAATGACTAAAGCCAAGTGGTATGGTGGACAAGCAGAGGTGCCTAAATCCTTGATTTTCTCCCGAATAAAGGCATCTAAGGATGCCTCGTTTAATAAGGACTTTGTCTTTTGATAAAGAAATGTCTTATTTGCAGAACCTCCTCCTTTGGCAAGAAATAAGAATTCGTATCCCATTCCTTTTTTCGTATAAATATCAATCTGTGCTGGAAGGTTAGACCCAGAGTTCTTCTCTTCAAACATAGTGAGTGGAACAATTTGGGAATACCTTAAATTGCGCTCTTGATAAGTATTGTAGATTCCCTTTGATAGGTATTCAGCATCATCTGATCCCGTGTAAACATCTTCTCCCTTTTTCGCAAAAACGATTGCTGTACCGGTATCCTGACATGATGGTAATTGTCCTTCTGCTGCCACGACTGCATTTTGCAAAAGATTATAAGCTACAAACCTGTCGTTATCTGTTGCTTCAGGATCTTGCAGTATGTTGTTCAACATTTGCAAGTGAGTCGTTCTTAAGTAGAACGAGACATCTGTCATCGCTTCTTGCGCTAACACCTCGAGTGCCTTTGGATCGATGTGTAAAACCTTTCGATTTCCGTAGTCTTCCACTTTAACGAAATCAGCACTTACTTTCCGATAGCTGGTCTTATCTTGTTTTATAGGATAGGGATCTTGGTAAAAAAACGTTGACATCACTTCAAATTTTATGAGGGTATAAAAATAAAAAAATGGCAACGTATTGTGCCATTTTTTCTACAAATAAAAGAAAACACGAAGAGATTACAACTGAATTACCAAGTAACCTTGAATCCTAAATTTCCAGAAAAACGAACCGATGTTTGGGTTCTCACTTCAGGAATAGATTGGAAATTAATTGATGGTCGCGTTTCAACGAATAAATTGATGTGTTTCCAAAACTCGCGATTTTTGCCCAGTCTGAAATCAATTCCTAAAGGAACGTAGGCTGAAAAGAAAAACCCGCTTTTGTTGGTTATGGTTTCTGTTTGATACGAACCAAAACCACCATAATAGGAACTAAAATAATTAGAGCCATTATTGTTTTCATAACTCACTGTTGAATTGTCTTTACTTTGGACAATTTCAGTTCGATTGTTATAGGAAAGTCCTGCATTCACTCCTATTCCTGCATGAAAAGAAAATCGGTAGGCATCGGTAGTTTGAAATATCATTGCAGC
>JBILIM010000118.1:0-5664 GCA_044349985.1 Crocinitomicaceae bacterium | reverse complement strand
TAGATCAAGAAGTGGTTTATCAAGTCGCTGCGGATTTTGAATTTTTCGACTTGTAAAACTGTATGAAATCTCGCATTTCTCATCCTCAAAAAATGAATCAAAAAAATGAAGAAATTTTGCAAAAACTGGACTCCAAACTGGACTCCAAACCAAAAAAGTCCAAAGTTGAATTCGTCTTAAAACAAAAAAACCCAGTAAAAACTGGGCTTTCAAGAGTAGCGAGAGAGAGATTTGAACTCTCGACCTCAGGGTTATGAATCCTGCGCTCTAACCAACTGAGCTACCTCGCCATATTCACAACGCGTTCAATAGAACGGGTGCAAATATAAAGATAATTTCATTTTCTTCTACCCAAAATAAAAAATCAACTAAAAATTAAGATCTGTCCTCTTCGTGCAAAAATTTCGTGTAATGCTTTAAAGACCTTAAAACCAAAGAGATGAGCAAAGCTAATACTAAAATAATCATATGTTTGGTTTCAAAAATAAATGTACCAAAAAGGTTCCAGTTTCTTAAAACCGCAACGAACAAAAATCCGATAACAGTTGCCGTTATTCCCGAGTACTCGCGACGTAATATTGTTTTCATGGAAAAAGGGATATCCGTTTTTATGTAATTTTTGAACGACGGAATAAATGGCGGTACTTTCATAGACCAGGACAAATAGGATTCACCAAACTTTCGTTCTAAAAACCGTTCCTCTGCAAACATGATTCGTTCGTAATACAACCAAAAGAATAACGAAAATGCGATTGAAAACCAGATGGAAAAGGTATACACTACTATTCCCAACCACATGAAATAATTTCCCAAATAAAGAGGATGCCTCACTGTAGAATATATTCCTTTCGTATTTAATGCTTCAGCAACTTGCTCCTTGGTATTTCTTCCACTTGTATGTTTGTTGCTTGTTCCAATGGCAATTGCTCGAATGACCTGTCCCAACAATGAAATTAAAACACAGCACAACAGCAGTACCCATTCAGTGTTAGAATTGGAAAATAAAAAGGTATAATCCATTGAAAGTACAACAGGGATGCTGCAAAGAAATAATACCACGGGAATTTGTCCCCTGTATTTAAATAAAAAATTGCCGTTTTTTTCAAGGCTGTGTATAAGTGCCATTTAAAAGAATTATGTATATTGCAAATAATTGCTACGAAGTTAATTAAAATTGACTACTACTATGACTGAAAAGGTAAAATTCGAATTGGCCTATTTATTAAAAACTTCCCCAAAAATCTTGGAAAATATGATTAGCACACCAAGCGGTTTGAGCGAATGGTTTGCCAATGATGTCAATATCAAGGAAGATGTTTATACATTTTTTTGGGACGGAAGTGAGGAAAAAGCACGTTTATTATCGGGAAAAGCTGTTGGAAAAACAAAATTTCAATGGATTAACGATGAAGAAGATGGACGTGATTGTTATTTTGAAATGAGCATCAATATTGACCCGCTCACAAAAAGCGTTGTTATGCATGTTACGGACTTTGCTTACGACGATGAAATCGAAGAAGCACAAATGCTCTGGGAACAACAAATTAATGACTTAAAAAGAGTCCTCGGGGCATAATATGTAGTTAAACTTTTCGTTCTAATCCTTAAATTTGTTTTTTTAAATCAAGTTCAAGTTTTGAAACGTTTATACGTATTCAGTGTCCGATCATTTATTGGTCCCTTTTTCATTACATTGGTTATTTCCATGTTCATGCTCATCATGCAGTTTTTATGGAAGTATATCGATGACCTCATGGGAAAAGGATTGGAGACAACAATAATCCTTGAATTGCTCTTTTATGTTTCTGCGAGTTTGATTCCATTGGCATTGCCATTAGCCATTCTACTTTCTTCAATAATGACTTTTGGTAATTTGGCAGAAAACAATGAATTGACCGCTCTAAAATCGAGTGGGCTTTCCTTATATCGGATCATGCGCCCCTTAACTTTTATTGTAATCGGAATATCTTTGTTTACCTTTTATTTTGCCAACTTCGTTATACCCGTCGCTAACCTGAAATGGCATTCGTTGATCTACGACATTCAAAACACGAAAATAGCTGCAATATTAACTCCTGGAGTTTACAGCAAAGAACTGGAAGGTTATTCCATCAAAGTGGATTCTGAAATGGACAACTCTTTTAAGGGAATTCTCATCCACGATCATTCCAATTTAAAAGAAATAAAGACCGTCAGAGCAGAAAGTGGCAAAATATACAAATCCGAAAATGGGAACTTCCTTTATTTTGAGCTGAACAACGGTTATATTATCGAAGAACTTTCTCCTTCAGCTCCTCGATTTAATGTTAACAATCAGCTTCATAAGTCAGACAAAAACAATCGCCCAAGCAGAAGATCTGATTTTCAAAAAGCTACATATAAGATAAATCTTACCGGATTCAATCTTCAGCGATCCGAAGATGACCTTTTTGCTGACAAGCATGAAATGCTTAATGTATTTCAAATATACAATGCCATTGACTCTGTCCGGATTAATGGCGATAATGTCAACAAGAAATTTATTATATCGCAAAATCGTGATTTTCTTTATTTGAATAGCTTTCTGATTCCAAAAGACACATCGCATACGGACAACTTTAATAGCTCAAAACAAAAGGACACCTTATTCAACTTAAAAAAACTGGATAACATTGAATTAAAAAAAGCCATTCAAACAGCGCAATCCAAAATCAGAAGAAAAAATCAGAACATTTCCGGACAAATTGAATTTTTAAAGGGATTTGACCGTGACGTTAACGGTTACTGGATTGAATTCCATCGGAAGTTTGCACTTTGCTATGCTATTGTGGTTTTGTTCTTTATCGGCGCACCTTTGGGAGCTATCGTTAAAAGGGGTGGATTCGGCGCTCCGGTTGTAATTGCTGCATTGCTTTTTATGATCTATTTTGTGCTCATGAGCGTTGGCGATTCGCTTGCCAATGCCGAAGTTGTGAGTCCTTTTCTCGGCATGTGGTTTGCCGGAATTGCATTAACTCCTATTGCCATTTATCTTACCTACACCGCTGCAAATGACCGTCCGATATTTAAAAAAATTAATCTTAGCAGTTTAAATCCACTAAAGCTTTTCATTAAGCCCAATTTCAAGTCAAAAATTGATAAATAATTGTATTTTTGACGGCTGAATTTTACCTACTCAAAGGCATGGCGTATTTTAACACGAAAACGGTACATACGAATTGTAAATTTTTCAAAGGTGATCTTCCCTGCAAACCAAACAAGGAAAATGGTTATGAATGCGATCAGTGCCCAGAATTCAAGCCCATATCAAAACGAATTTTAATAATTAAACTTGGGGCAATTGGCGATGTCATTCGAACCACACCCCTACTCCGAAAATTGAAAGCGGAATACGAAAATTGCCATATTACTTGGCTTACACATTCCCCAGCAATTTTGCCATCAAATGAAATCGATTCTATTTTAAAATGGGACTTCAACAGTGTATTGACGCTAAGTGAATGCCACTTTGATATTTTAATTAATCTGGATAAAGATAAAGAGGCCTGCGCCCTTGCTAATAAAATAGCTTCCAAAGCGCATTACGGATATGTTCTAAAAGATAACACGATTCAACCTGCTAACCAATTAGCAAACCATAAATATCTTACAGGACTCTTCGATGCGGTTAGTAAATCGAACACCAAATCTTATGTTCAAGAGATTTTTGAGTTGACCGGTTTTGAATTCAATGGCGAAGAATATGTTTTTGATAATCATGAAGACAAAGGGTATCAATGGAATTTTTCGAATACGAAGAAACGTGTTGGACTCAATACAGGATGCGGTGATAGATGGACAACTCGACTTTGGCCGGATTCACATTGGGAAAAACTTATCCGCTTGCTTCAAAATGAAAACATCGAGCCTGTTTTGTTAGGTGGCGAACAAGAACACGAAAAAAACCTCCATTTATCGAAAATAACAGGTGCGACCTATTTTGGACACTTTCCATTACAGCAGTTTATCAATTTGGTGCATCAAATGGATCTTGTCGTTACACAGGTAACCATGGCTATGCACATTTCTGTAGCATTAAGAAAAAAGATGGTGTTAATGAATAATATCTTCAACCCGAATGAATTTGAAATGTATGGTAGAGGAGAAATTATCGAACCTGAAAAATCGTGTGAATGTTACTTTTTAGGAAAATGTAAAAATGGTATTTCATGCATGATTGAAATGCAACCTGAACGCGTTTTGGAATCCATTTTAACACAAATGCACAAGTATTGATACGTGTCTTACAATTAACTTATCGTGTACCATTCCCTCCTACTGATGGCGGCGCAATAGGGATTTACAACATCACCAAAGGATTATTTGAAAATGGTTGCAAAATCGATTTGGTAGCAATCAACACACCCAAACACAGTCAGCCAAAGGATGCGATGGCAGCTTTTTCTCGTCAATTTGATGTTTTTGTAGACACCACTATTTCTAAAAAAGCGCTGTTTAAAAATCTGCTTTTAAGTAAAATCCCTTACAACGTTGAACGCTTTGTGAATGAGGATGTTGCCAACACCTTGAAACAACTTCTTTCTGAAAACCACTACGATTTTATTCAAATTGAAGGCGCTTTTGTTGTTTACTACATCGACTTAATCAAGAAGCTTACTGACGTCCCCATCCTTGTAAGAACGCACAATATCGAATACATTATTTGGCAACGCCTGGCATCAAACGAGTCGAATATATTTAAAAAATGGTTTTTTAATCTTTTGGCCAAACGTTTGAAAAAATTTGAGCAAAAGTATTACAATAAGGCAGATGCCATTGCAGCAATTACCGCCGAAGATGAACAAAGGCTCAAAGAAATGGGTGTTGACGTTCCAATTCAAATTATTCCAGCTGGTGTTGAATTAAAGAAATACGAACATTCTGAAGCGATTGATCGCGAAGAACATTCTTTGTTTAGCATCAGTGCATTAGATTGGATGCCGAATATTGAAGGTTTGGATTGGTTCTTGAAAAATGTTTGGCCTGAAGTACATAGAACAAATCCTAAATGCACTTTTCATGTAGCCGGCAAAGCTACTCCGGATAAATATATGAAAATGCAGATTCCTAATGTTTTCTTTCATGGATTTGTTGATGATGCTGAACTTTTCAAACAAAAATACCAATTGATGCTTGTTCCATTGCTTTCTGGAGGTGGAATGCGTATTAAAATCATCGAAGGTATGGCGGCGAAAAAATGTATTTTAAGTACAACGGTGGGTGCTGAAGGAATAATTTGTGAAAACCATAAAGATATCATCATTGCTGACACTCCGGAAGAATGGATTCATGCGATTCACCATCTTTTGAGTAATTCGAATAAAATTGAAGAAGTTTCTGAAGCAGCTTTGAAAACAGTAAGTGAAAATTACGAGAATAAAACGGTGACAAAAAAATATATCGACTTGTATTGTTCATGCACTTCCTCTAATTCAATTGTTGAATAGAACGATATGGGAAAGCCCAAACTTATATTCATAGTATCAAGGTTCCCCTACCCTTTGGAGAAAGGAGACAAAGTGCGCGCATATTATCAGCTTATTGAATTATCCAAAAAATTTGAAGTTACACTTATTGCAATAAGCGAAAGAGAAATTCATGATGAACATTTGATGAAAATCAAAGCACATTGTAATGCGGTGCATA
>JBILIM010000250.1:0-3752 GCA_044349985.1 Crocinitomicaceae bacterium | reverse complement strand
TGCGCGCTTTAACAAATTTTTCAGCACTTGAATTTAAAATGTCGGGATCAATTTTAGGAAAATTTTCTTCAAGGAAACTTTCAAACGATCTTGTTTCCTTAATAAATTGAAGGCCACCAATAAAAAGTTCAGATTCGTTAGCAACTGCTTTTTGGCATGCCGTATTAATTTGATGATCGGTACAATGTGTAATCGTTTCTTTGAAAAGATTTTCGAGCGTGTATCGAATACTTTCAGCCCCACTTTTTATAGCTCCCAACGGTGTGTTTAGGTCGTGTGCGATACCTGATGATATCTCACCCAATGTTACCAATTTTTCTTGATCTGAAAGTGTTTTAGCTAGGGTAACATTTTTTTGCGTTTGCTCAATTACTCTTTGCTCCAAATTGGCATTCATTTGCTCAATTTCTTCTTCAAAGCGTTTCCTTTCTGTAATGTCAAATTCAACTGCAATGAAACCAATAGGATTGCCTTCATCATCTTTAATTGGCATTATATTTAAATCTATCCAATATTCATTTCCACTTTTACTTACATGAAGTAATTCTTCTGAAATGGGTTCAAGTTTTAAAAGGGAATGGTATATCTTCTCGACGGTTGTTTTGTCCGTTTTCTCAAATTGAAAAACTCTGGGGCTTTTTCCTGTTAATTCTTCTAGCGTGTATTCAGACCTTTTCAACATCGCTTCATTCGCCCAAGTAATTTTTCGTTCTGTATCGAGAATCAATACACCATTGTTCGTGTTTTTGGCAACGAGTGAGAGTCTGTTTATTTCTTGCTGTGCACGTTTACGTTCCGTTATATCTCTCGAAGCTGCGATAATGTAACCTTGACCATCAATGATTTCATAATTGATGTTCACTTCGACATCAATAATTTGATTTGTTTTTAAGTTTTTGTTTACACCTTCAATTTGAAGGGATTGCTTTGCTTTCAGTTCTTCAAGATGTGCATTCCATTTTTGTTGAGTATTAATGGAGCTTTCGAAATCCATCACAGTATATTTTTCAACGGATTCTGGATCAATTCCTATGCGTTCTGAGGCTTTCTTATTTAGGTAAATTAACTGTCCGGTTTCGTTCGATACCTGGATGGAATCGTTGGTGTTATTGATGAACTTTTCAAGTAAATTGAGACGGTTGTTTGCAGCAATTAAATTGTCTTCTGCCATCTTACGGTCTGTAATATTGATACCGTAACCGATTATATATTCAATTTCACCATTGGCATTGAAGAGCGGTCCCATTCTTCTATATACGACCATTCTATTTCCTTGAGGATCTATAAGCTCATCCTCCCAGTTAATGAATTCTTTATTTTGAATAATGGAATTAAAAAGAGCTCTCCTTTTTTGAGCCATATCGTCCGGTATACCCTTGAATTTACAATAATCAAAGTCATCTTTACCAATCATGAACTGCCTCAACTCAGGATTTTTAATTCCCTGTGGATTAATATAAACGTATTTATGTTCTTTACTGAAAACAGCAATATCAGCAGGGATATTATTCAAGATAAATTCGTAAAATTCCCGTTGATCATTAATTTGATCTTTGATTTCAATAAGTGCCAATTCGTTCGAACGCACCCTTAAAATAAAAGTGGTAATGTCATTAACATATAAATTAATATATCCGAATTGACTTACTGTTTTTAGTGTAATAGAGTAATGCCGGTTGTTTCTTTCGAGAATTCTTTGTTCAAAGCGATCATTCGTACCTATCATTTCTGATAACAGTAATTTGAACGAAATATCTTCGACATCATTTTCCGAAATACCGAAATCATTAAGAAAGAATTTACGGCTTGATTCATTTGCATACACCAAGCGGTAGTCGAAATCGAAACGAAGTACAGGATTTGGATTTTCATTAGGAAATCGGGAAAGGGCATCGATGTTTAATTGCGCTTTTTCCAATTCCTTATTTCGATCAATTAATTTTGATGTTAGATTTTGTGAATCCTTGAGAGAGCGCTGCGTGGATTGCTGTAAGAATAAATACTCTGCAATGTAATCATGTGGAGCGAAATCATTAAGTGTAAGATTATAGTCCTTAAGAGAATATTGAGCATTGATTACTGGACTAGCGACAACGATAATGGATTCTTTTATTTTTTTTAATGAGCATTTAAACCGTTGATGCTTTCCCTTTACGTTGAAAAACTTCAATCTTTTATCAGCTAAGCTTTCATTTGATCTGAATTTATCAAAATCGAAACCGCCTTCAAACTCAAAGTAGTCCTTAAAATTTAAGGAATCTACTGCATTCAGTGTGTTTTTAAAATTAATACCGAAGTTTACGATGTTGGCATCTTTGTCTAAAATGAGGTAAAAACCATTGTTAACACCTAATGCCTCCGTTAATAGTGCTTTATCATCGCCTAGCTCCCGATGGGTCTTTCTTGATTCAATAAGTCTAACTACTTGTTTAGCAATGGTTTGAAGTGATTTTATTTGCTTGTCGGTTAGTTTGCGGGGCTCATTATCGATAACACATAAAGTTCCGAGAGCAAAGTTATTGGCATCAATAAGTGGTACCCCAGCATAAAAAACAATATTGGGATCAGCAGTAACAAATGGATTTTGATTAAATCGCACATCATTCCGAGCATCCTCAATTATAAATGCATCTACTTTATTTTGAATAGCATGGGCACAAAAAGAGAATGATCGGTCTGTTTCAGAAATTGATATTCCTTTTTTAGATTTAAACCATTGTCGGTTTTCGTCAATTAAACTGATTAAGGATATTGGTGCGCCAACAATTTCTGAAGCCAACTCCGTTAAATCGTCATACTCAGCCTCAGAAAGCGTATCTAAAATCTGATAAGATTTAAGTGCTAAAATACGATTTTCCTCATTCGTGTTTTCGAGATCGGAGTAGTTCATTTTACCAAGTTATTTTGTAGACGCTACAATCGTTTTCATCCTTTTTTTCATGAATACAACTTATGGATACCAATAAATCGAAACGTTTACCTAATCCTTTAATGAGTCCTATTAACATTGGAGAAAGACCAGACCTTTTGGATCGGTATTCGAGTTCAATACTATTAGTGGTTTCATTTTTCGTTGAAAACTGTGGTGCTTGAAGTTCAGGCATTAAATTATTAATTCGGTAATGCAGCATATCCAAATTACCTAAAAATTCAGTGAATGTTGATCCTGTTAATTCCATTAATTCTCCATAGCCTTCATCAGCTGTATAAAGTATCCAATATTCTCCGAAGGCTTCCAATAGATCGTGCGGGTCTGCATTCAAAACTGAAGCTGCATTTTTTACCAAATCATAAGTTAGTGAATCCGGGTATGGACTCATTGCAATGAAATCTTCTTCATAATGATTCGATAATTTGCAGATTTCAATCCACTTATCCTCACCATGATTGTTTACAACCAGGTCTTTAATTGCTTTATTAACCAATCCGTACATGTCGTGAATTTTTATGCCAAAACCTTAAATATAACAGAAAAATCAATGCGTTGGTTGAATTTTAGATGAAGCTTTTTTATTCACAAATTCGCCCTTTGTGTTCTTCATTGTGAAAATCTGCATCGAGCTCTTGCATTTCGAGAAGAAGATCTTCTGATGGGGGGACGTGTTGCAATGCACTAAGGTCTGGTTGTCCTGCATCTACCCAAGCGGTATACCAAATGGATCCAACAGCAATAACTGCTTGACGCAATCGTCTTTCCACCATTCCGTTGAGGCGTTGATGGTATGCTTGTGAAAACGCGTAGGAATAAACCG